>JBLHWW010000043.1:0-22681 GCA_047629075.1 Psychromonas sp.
ATAATAGGCTTGGAAATTATTTGCTGCGCCGCCTAAATCCTGTACGCCAAAAGCAAGGTCAAAACCGGTGTATTGCTTAACTAAGGGTAATTGGTATTTTAGTGAAGCGGAAAGGTCACTCCCGTGCTCAAAATCATTAGAAAACGCAAAGCCATCATATTTTCATGTCATTGCTTGCAACTGCTAAATTGGAAGGGATAAGTATTAAAAAAGGCTTAACCACGTTTGGGTTGAAAACGAAACTTTACATAAAAGCTTAAAAAGAAGCATTTAAAGCCTGGCAACAGATACAGGCTTTAACTGCGTAACATCAGTTAATAAGAATAAAGTCAATCTTATGTGGCTTTTACCTTTTATTACTGCACAATAGATTTTTAAGCAGGCAAATAATATTGCAATATATGAATGTTAGTACAGAAATTGATCTTAATTTACCCTTCATAAGGATGTTAATAATGAAAAAAAATATGTTAGCCGTACTCATTGCTGGTACTTTTTTAGTTGCTTGCAGTGATGGTAGTGGTCTATCTAGTAAATCAATTCAAGTCTTTGATGGTCCGGTTCAGTTTGCTGATGTGGTTGCTAATTGTGGTGGAGAAGATCTGGATTTGGGCCGGACTGACTTTAATGGTACTGTTCGCAGCACTGATTTTGTAATCATCAACACACCCGAATTATGTGAATTCACTGCTACGGGTACCGAGGCAATTGGTGCTTCAATTGGTGCTTCAATTGATACCTCTAATAATAAATTAATGCCAAAGATTAGTTATGTGATTCCTAGAGGATTATTAAAAGTGGGCGATTCAATTACGCTCAGTCCTCTGACAACCTTGATTGCTAAACAGATTGAAGCCAATACAGCGAATAATATTACAGGAATAAGCGTCTCTGATGTTGCTACGGAAGTTGTTACTGCTTTATATCCAGGTCTTATCAACGCTACTGATGTTAATGCATTAGATATGGCACGTGATATGGAAGGTACGATTACCAAATTAAAAGCAGCATATCCAAATTCTGTACCTTTAGTGATCGCAACTAATAACGTTACTAGTGATGTGCTTGTTTATTCGCAAACTACAGTGGTAGGACTTGCAGACATTATCAAAACCAGTACGAAGGTAGCAGAGCAAGTAATTAGTGTTAATGATGACTATCCTATAGTTTCGACTGATTCCACAAAAATTAAAGTTGCGAGTTTTGATGTGGGAGATGCTGTGTTGGCTGTGGAAAATTCGACTGCTATTGCTGTCTCAATAGTTGAGAATGATATACCAGAAGAACCAGTAGCAACAGGTGCTACCGGTACCGCAGGTTAATCTGGCCTTTTTGTCGCTAAAATAGATGGTCCCTGAAAGTCACTCCAACCGAGTGACTTTTTTTATTGCAGTACCGTTATAAAAAATCTTTTCCCAAATTTCCCCCTCTTTTTCTGCTAATTAACTTTAAATTTGTTACCTACATCCACCTGACGTCAGGATTTTAATATATTTTTCGGAACGGAGCCTTCTGGCTCGGTGGCTAAAATGCTTGAGTGCTGAAATCTGGTAGCCGGGATATTTTTGGAATTGTTCCTGTAGGCTCGGCGCTTTGATATAAATAAGCCTCCGATTCTATATATTAGAATAAGGAGGCTTATTTAACGTATCAAAACCTAACATTTATATTTATATTATGAAATACGTTTGTATTTTATACGATGTGGCTCGACAGATGCCGCGCCATAGGTTTTCTTCATCCACTCTTCGTAATCTGTAAAGTTACCTTCGTAGAAATTCACTTGCCCTTCATCGCGGTAGTCGATGATATGGGTGGCGATTCGGTCCAGGAACCAGCGATCATGTGAAATCACCATGACGCACCCAGCAAAATCCAGCAGGGCATTTTCCAGGGCGCGCAGTGTTTCGATATCAAGATCATTGGTGGGCTCATCGAGTAATAATACGTTGCCACCGGATTTAAGTAATTTGGCAAGATGTAAACGGCCGCGTTCACCGCCGGATAAATTGCCCACAATCTTCTGCTGATCGGAGCCTTTAAAGTTGAAGCGCCCAAGGTAGGCCCGACTCGGTATTTCGATATTACCAATTTTAATAATATCGCTGCCACCGGAGACTTCCTGAAAAACGCTGATTTTATCATCCATATCATCACGGAACTGATCGACACTGGCCAGCTGTACACTTGCACCTATCGTGATTTCACCTGAATCGGGTGTTTCAGCACCGGACAACATTTTAAACAGGGTGGATTTACCGGCACCATTGGCACCTATAATACCAACTATTGCACCTTTGGGAATACTGAAGCTTAAATCATCAATTAAAACCCGGCCATCATAGGATTTACTGAGATGATTAACATCAATTACCTGATCACCTAAACGCTGACCCGGTGGAATAAACAGCTCATTGGTTTCGTTACGTTTTTGGAAGTCCTGATTGTTAAGCTCTTCAAAGCGGGATAAACGCGATTTGCTTTTAGATTGACGGCCTTTGGCGTTGGAACGAACCCATTCCAGCTCCTGCTCAATTTGACGTTGACGGGCTTTTTCCTGGGATGCTTCCTGTTTTAAGCGCGCATCTTTCTGCTCCAGCCATGATGAATAGTTACCTTCCCACGGAATACCGTAACCCCGGTCTAATTCTAAAATCCAGCCGGCGACGTTATCTAAGAAATACCGGTCGTGGGTAATCGCCACAACAGTGCCTTCATAGTCATGTAAAAAACGCTCTAACCAGGCAACGGATTCTGCATCGAGATGGTTAGTCGGCTCATCCAGTAAGAGCATATCTGGTTTTTCCAGCAACAGGCGGCACAATGCCACACGGCGGCGCTCACCACCTGAAAGTATTGATATTTTTGCATCCCAAGCCGGCAGGCGCAGGGCGTCTGCCGCGCGCTCCAGCTGGTTGTCTAAATTATGACCGTCATGTGCTTGAATAATTGCTTCAAGTTCGCCCTGACGTTTAGCTAGTGCATCAAAGTCTGCGTCGGGCTCGGCATAAGCTGTGTAAACCGCATCGAGATCGGTTAACGCATTTTTAACTTCACTGACCGCTTCTTCAATAATTTCGCGAACGTTTTTATCGAGATCTAATACCGGCTCCTGCGCTAAATAACCAATTTTTGTACCCGATAAAGCGCGCGCCTCACCGGCAAACTCTTTATCTAGACCTGCCATAATACGTAATAAGGTTGATTTACCTGAACCGTTTAAACCTAATACGCCAATTTTTGCGCCCGGAAAGAAACTCAGTGAGATATCTTTTAAAATAGTACGTTTGGGGGGGACGACCTTGCTCACCTGATCCATTGTGTATATAAACTGTGCCATGAGTGATTGCTCTTGTTAAATGAAAGAAAAAGACAGGATCCCGATGATAGGGCAAAGCAGTGGAAAATAAAACAGGTTGTTAGGGTCTGTTGACCTTTCGCGTGGATTTTTGCAGCAATTTGTGTGTGCTTTATACAAGACAGAGCCTGCAACCTATAGTTATTCTACATAAACAGGTGATAATGCCTACTATTGTGCACACAAATGCTGCTCTCCTCATCTCTTGTTCAGCATACTTTTAGATTGAACAGAATTTGTACTAGAAAGGTCAACAGATCCTAGGATAAAAGGGCTATTTCTGCGGGTATCCAGGTCAATATGTGGATTTTTCATTTTAAATCCTAAAATTATTCATTTGTTTACGCTATGCAACAGGGTAAGATTAGATAAACTTTTTACATCAATAAATCAGTCGATTTAAAACCAGACCCAGCAGGAGTTATGCATGCTTAAACGTGATATGAATATTGCCGATTATGATCCAGAATTATGGCAGTCAATAACTGATGAAGTTCAGCGCCAAGAAGACCACATTGAACTGATTGCATCAGAAAATTACACCAGTCCTCGTGTAATGGAGGCGCAAGGTAGTCAGTTAACTAATAAATACGCAGAAGGTTACCCGGGTAAACGTTATTACGGTGGTTGTGAATACGTTGATGTGGCTGAATCTTTAGCCGTTGAACGTGCTAAATCTTTATTTGGCGCTGATTATGCAAACGTCCAGCCGCACTCGGGTTCACAAGCGAATGCTTCAGTTTACCAGGCACTTTGTGCACCGGGTGATACTATTCTGGGCATGAGTCTTGCTCATGGTGGACATTTAACCCACGGTTCTCACGTCAGTTTTTCCGGTAAAATGTACAATGCTGTGCAATACGGAATTAACCCTGAAACGGGTATTCTAGATTATGCTGAAGTTGAACGTCTTGCTATCGAACATAAACCAACCATGATTATTGCAGGATTCTCTGCTTACTCAGGTGTTGTTGATTGGGCTAAATTTCGCGAAATCGCGGATAAAGTAGGTGCTTATCTGTTTGTTGATATGGCCCACGTTGCAGGGCTTGTGGCTGCGGGTCTTTACCCGAATCCCGTGCCTTTTGCCGATGTTGTTACTACTACCACGCATAAAACGTTAGGTGGCCCGCGCGGTGGCCTGATCCTTGCTAAAGCCAATGAAGCGATTGAGAAAAAATTAAACTCAGCAGTCTTTCCCGGCCAGCAAGGTGGCCCGCTAATGCACGTTATTGCGGCTAAAGCAGTTGCATTTAAAGAGTGTGCTGAACCTGATTTTGTTGTTTACCAGCAACAGGTTTTAGATAATGCTAAAGCCATGGTTAAAACATTCCAAACGCGCGGCTACAAAATCGTTTCCGGTGGTACTGAAAACCATTTATTCCTGGTTGATTTAATCGCTCAGGATATTACTGGTAAAGAAGCGGATGCCGCCTTAGGCAATGCGCATATTACGGTTAACAAAAACTCTGTACCAAATGATCCCCGTTCTCCTTTTGTGACTTCAGGTTTACGTATTGGTACGCCGGCACTGGCACGTCGTGGTGTTAATGCACTACAATCTGCTGAGCTTGCAGAGTGGATGTGTGACATTCTTGATGCAATCAAAGATGAAGCTAAACTTGCGGCAACGACTGTAGCTGTTAAAGTTAAAGTGGCTGCTCTTTGTAAAGCTTGCCCTGTTTACGGATAATATTTGAATAAGAAGAGCTCAAAAGCTACGCATCGCGTAGCTTTTTTTTACCCTTTTTTTGACTCTATAAAGCAAATTACTGTTAAAATAGGCGCTAAACAGGTTACTATTACACCTTGAAATTAAATTCATAGTAAATTTGTGATATTTGTCAATAGATCCAGTCAACTTTTAAGGTTGATTAATTCGGAATAAGAGTGAGATTAAATGTACTGTCCTTTTTGTAATGCTCAAGATACTAAAGTTATCGACTCGCGCTTAGTTTCAGAAGGATCTCAAGTTCGTCGCCGGCGCAGCTGCAATGAATGTAATGAACGTTTTACCACCTATGAATTTGCAGAGCTGTTGATGCCGCGTTTAATCAAGTCCGATGGCCGTCGTGAACCCTTTAATGATGAAAAATTGCTGGTTGGTATTAATCGTGCCTTAGAAAAAAGACCCGTGAGTCTGGAAGATATTGATGCTGCGGTTAATAAACTTAAATCAACCCTGCGCGCGACGGGCGAGCGTGAAGTGACTTCTAAAATAGTTGGTGAACTGGTTATGGGATTACTTAAGGGCTTAGATAAAATTGCCTATATCCGTTTTGCGTCGGTTTACCGCTCCTTTAAAGATGTTAAAGAGTTTGGTGAGGAAATAGCCAAGCTCGAGACTGACTTTTAGTCTAATGGCATTATGCTTGTTAGCATAAAATTTTACTGTTTTTACGCTTTTTAATGTAGAAGATTGAATATTAATGAACACTGCGGTTTTTTCAGACTTAGATAAATTTTATATGTCCCGCGCGATCACGCTGGCCAAAAAAGGGCGCTTTACTAGCTCACCCAATCCTAATGTGGGTTGTGTGATTGTGGCAAATAATATAATAGTGGGCGAAGGCTTTCATCAAAAAGCAGGCCTGGGACACGCAGAAGTGAATGCCCTTGCTATCGCTAAAGATAAAGCGATAGGTGCAACCTGTTACGTGACATTAGAGCCTTGTTCCCACTTCGGCCGAACGCCTCCCTGCGCGCTAGCTTTAACCAAAGCAGGGGTTAAACGTGTGGTCGTTGCCATGGTTGATCCTAACCCTAAGGTCGCAGGAGAAGGGATTAAAATATTGAAGAAGGCAGGTATAAAAGTTGACCTTAGTCTGCTTGAAAATGAAGCTATGGATTTAAACCGTGGTTTTATTAAACGGATGCAGTTTAAACAGCCCCGTGTCACGGTAAAATTAGCCAGCAGTTTAGACGGAAAAACAGCCCTTAAAAATGGTCAAAGCCAGTGGATCACCGGACCTGCTGCGCGTTGCGATGTACAATATTTCCGGGCCCTGCAAAGCGCTGTATTAACCGGCAGCGCAACGGTTATTGCCGATGATCCGAGTTTAAATGTCCGCTATGAAAGCTTAAAAAAGCATTCGGATTTTGATCTGACATTGGCTCCTTCTGAAATACGCCAACCGATACGCATTATTTTAGATTCCCACAATAAACTCACCCTTAAAGAAAAATTATTTTCACTTGAAGGTAAAGTATTGCTGGTGTCACTGCTTCCCCGTCACGATTTACCAAAAAATAAAAAGCAATTAAGCGCTGATATTGAACAACTGATCGGCACGAATGATGGCCATGGCCGGATTGACCTTAAGGTCTTATTAACCCAGTTAAGTGATTATGAAATCAACGATCTATGGGTTGAAGCTGGGGCGACGCTCGCGGGTGAGTTTTTTAATCATCAGCTGGTGGATCAATTTATTCTTTATCAGGCGCCAAAATTAATGGGCAGTCAGGCGCGAGATTTAGTAAACTTGCCTGATTATTCAAAAATGATTGAGGTTGTGCAACTAACACTGCAGGATGTGGTTTTAATTGGCAATGATATTCGCATTACAAGTACAAGTGGCAGGGGTTAATATGTTTACAGGAATTATAGCGGCAGTCGGTAAAGTTACTGCCATTAAAAACAATGCCAAAGATATCACCATCAGCGTCGATGCAGGCAACCTTGATTTAAGTGATGTAAAATTGGGTGATAGCATTTCTAATAATGGTGTTTGCTTAACGGTGACCAAGTTAAGTGATAAGGGCTTTGATGCTGATCTTTCTAACGAGACATTAAAACGCAGTGGTTTTTCCCAAATCAAAAGCGGTTTTTTGCTTAATTTAGAAAAAGCGATGCAAATGACTGAGCGTTTTGGTGGGCATATTGTTAGTGGGCATGTGGATGGTGTTGGTGAAGTGATATCCATTAACCCCCTTGGTAATGCCGTTGAATATTGGATTAAAGCGCCCAATAAACTGGCTAAATATATAGCAGAAAAAGGATCAATTACCGTTGATGGCGTGAGTTTAACCACCAATGAAATTAACGGTTCTGCTTTCAAATTGACTATTATTCCGCACACAATATCGCAAACGACTATGGTGAACTATAAAGTGGGCACCCAAGTCAATTTAGAAGTTGATGTTATCGCACGTTATTTAGAACGTTTAATGCTGGGTGGTAAAGCTGCTGAGAGTCATAATGATAATAAATCAACCATGGATCTGCTCGCTAAAAGTGGTTTCTTAGGTTAAGCCGACTATGAGACAGGTGAACTATACCCAGGTCAATTTAGACTGGGTGAATCCGTTTTGGAAAGTCACAATGACAATAAATTATCCAACCATAGGAGCTGCTCGCTAAAAGTGGTTTCTTAGGTTAAGCCGACTATGAGATAGGTGAACTATACCTAGGTCAATTTAGACTGGGTGAATTTGTTTCGGAAAGTCACAATGACAATAAATTATCCAACCATAGGATCTGCTCGCTACAAGTGGTTTCTTAGGTTAAGCCGACTATGAGATAGGTAAACTATACCCAGGTCAATTTAGATTGGGTGAATCCGCTTCTGAAAGTCACAATGACAATTAATTATCTAACCATAGGAGCTGCTCGCTAAAAGTGGTTTCTTAGGTTAAGCCGACTATGAGATAGGTGAACTATACCCAGGTCAATTTAGACTGGGTGAATCCGCTTCTGAAAGTCACAATGACAATCAATTATCTAACCATAGGAGCTGCTCGCTCGAAGTGGTTTCTTAGGTTAAGCCGTAAAATAGATAGGAAAATAAAATGAAATTAAGTACTACCGCCGAAATTATCGAAGATATTCGTTTAGGTAAAATGGTTATTTTGATGGATGATGAAGATCGCGAAAACGAAGGCGATCTTATTATGGCTGCCGATTTAGTCACCCCGGAAGCGATTAACTTTATGGCAACCTATGGCCGTGGTCTGGTTTGTCTAACATTAACGGCTGAGCGCTGTAAGCAACTTAAATTACCGCTAATGGTTGATGATAATACAGCTGCATTTTCAACTAACTTTACGGTTTCTATTGAAGCAGCCCTTGGTGTGACAACGGGTATTTCAGCGGCAGACCGCGCCGTTACAGTACAAGCTGCCGTGGCTAAAAATGCACAACCGACTGATATTGTGATGCCGGGCCATATCTTTCCACTGATGGCGCAAGCAGGTGGCGTATTAACACGTGCCGGGCACACTGAAGCGGGTTGTGATTTAGCACGCCTGGCGGGGCGCGAGCCAGCTGCCGTGATTGTTGAAATATTAAATAAAGATGGCAGTATGGCACGCCGTCCGGACCTTGAAATTTTTGCAGAAGAACAGGGCATAAAATTAGGCACAGTTGCTGATCTAATTGAATACCGTAATAACAATGAAACCACTATTGAACGTGTCAGCTCTTGCAAATTACCGACAGAATATGGTGAGTTTGATTTAATCGCTTATCAGGACACTATTGATAAACAGGTTCATTTTGCGCTAGTTAATGGCGAGATTAAAGCTGGGCAAACCACTAATGTGCGTGTGCATTTACAAAACACCTTCGCCGATAATTTCTTTTCCGATCGCTTGAGTAAACGCACCTGGCCATTAAATGATGCGCTACAGCGTTTAAATAAAGACGGTGGCATCTTGGTTATGCTCGCTGATCAGGAAACACCAAGTTCATTAATTGAACAAGTAAAACAAATTGCCAATGAAGATGCCGGTGAACGAGTGGCTAAAAAAGAGCAAAAAGTTAGCCGTCGTGTGGGTGTCGGTTCGCAAATCTTGCGTGATTTAGGTGTACAGAAAATGGCCTTGTTAAGCTCTGAGAAAAAATATCATGCGTTATCCGGATTTGGTTTAGAAGTGGTCGATTACATTACTGAATAGCGGGTATTGCCATTCGTAATAAAGTTAACAATTAATAAAAATGTGTTAAGATTCACAAAATTTTGCAATAAGGGTAGTAAATGAAAATTATTGAAGGTGGCTTAGTGGCACCACAAGCGCAGATCGCAATCGTTATCTCTCGTTTTAATAGCTTTATTAACGAGCAGTTATTAGCAGGAGCAATCGATACCCTTAAGCGTACTGGTCAAGTTGCTGATGATAATATTACTGTTGTACGTGTTCCTGGTGCCGTTGAGCTTCCATTGGTTGCTAAACGTGTTGCAGCCTCTAAAAAATTCGATGCAATTATCGCATTAGGCACAGTGATTCGTGGTGGTACACCACACTTTGAATTTGTTGCTAACGAATGTAATAAAGGCCTTGGTCAAGTCTCTATGGACTTTGATATACCGGTTGCTTTTGGAGTATTAACAACGGATTCAATTGAACAAGCGATTGAACGTGCGGGAACTAAAATGGGTAACAAAGGCAGTGAAGCAGCCTTAAGCGCATTAGAAATGGTCAATGTAATGGCGGAGTTTAAATAATGAAAATGAAACCTGCTGAACGTCGACGCGCCCGCCAATCTGCGGTACAGGCAATTTACCAATGGCAAATCACTAAACTGAGTGCCGGTCAAATTATTGAACAATTTAGTGTTGATCAGGATCTGTCAAAAACAGATGTCCCATATTTTAAAGAATTATTAACCGGTGTTATTCATCGTGTTGACTTTTTAGATGAAAAATTATCTCCTTATCTTTCTCGTAAAATTGAAGATGTTGATATGGTCGATAAAGCGGTATTACGTTTAGCCATGTTTGAGTTAACTCAGCGTACCGATATTCCGCATAAAGTGGTCTTAAATGAAGCGATAGAATTGGCAAAAGATTTTGCTACGGACGAAAGTTACAAATTCGTTAATGGCGTTTTAGATAAAGCATTACGCAGTTTAAAACTACGAGAAGAAGCTTCAAGCAAGTAATACTGCTGCTCAGATGAGGCTTATACCCAAATTTCTTGGAGACGTATCTTCAAGTAATTTGGGGGCATAATAAAAAATCCAGTTGCTCCGGCACTGGATTTTTTGTGTCTAAAGAAAAAAATTTAAACAGGAATCAAAATGAACAAAAGTTTATTGACCAATTTAGTGGCAGCCGCCATTTTAGCCGTCGGGCTGCTGTTAGGCGAAACACCGATAGCGGCTATGCTAACCATGGTGGGTTTATTTGCGCTGTCCGGTGCATTAACCAACTGGTTGGCAGTCTTCATGTTATTTGAAAAAGTCCCTTTTTTGTATGGTTCAGGCGTCGTTCCAGCCCATTTTGAGGAATTCAAAAAAAGTATTCACAGATTAATGATGGACGAGTTTTTTACACCTGAAAACGTGGATCGTTTTTTAAGTGCAGGATCCATGTCTGCGGCGAACATCAATCTTGAACCGGTGATTGGAAAGGTGGATTTAGATCCGACCTTTGACGGTTTAGTGGAGGTTATTATGGTCTCGTCATTTGGCGGAATGCTGGCTATGTTTGGTGGTAAAGAGGCGCTGGTGCCGCTACGTGAACCCTTTATTGAACATATGAAAAAATCCATTATTGAACTGACTAATGATGATAAATTTATTCAGCTACTTAAAGACGAAGTTGAACAGCCCGAAATGATGCAGGATATTTTAGGTAAAATTGAGCAGATTATTGAGCAGCGTTTAAATGAATTAACCCCGAATATTGTTAAAGATATCATTCAAAAAATGATCAAACGTCATTTGGGTTGGCTGGTTATCTGGGGCGGCGTATTTGGAGGCCTGATTGGTCTTATCAGCGCCTTTGTTATCGCCTGATAGTTGTACTGGAAGGGTAAAATTATTATTAAATTATCACCGAGGTTCAATACATTTCTGTTTTCTGTATTAGCGCTGTTGGCGTTTGCAGCCAATTCGATCCTTGCCCGTCTGGCGTTAGGATCCGGCGATATAGACGCTGCTGGTTTTACGATAGTGCGTTTATTATCGGCTATTATTATGTTGACTATTCTGCTCCGTTTTAAACAGAAATCTAACACAACTTTTAATGCTACTTCTGAAGTCGCTTCCAATGCACTGACCGCTAAAAAATCTAAATCAAGCTGGTTTTCGGCTTTGATGTTATTTATTTATGCCTGTGGTTTTTCCTTTGCCTATCTGTCACTCGATACAGGTACAGGTGCATTAGTGCTGTTCGCTGCTGTTCAAATTACAATGGTTATTAAAAACTACCTTGAAGGGAATCGTTTGCAGTTTATTGAATTGCTGGGCTTGATTATTGCGTTCAGTGGATTTGTATATCTGGTTTTTCCAAACTTAAGCAGCCCATCATTTCATGGTTTTGTGTTAATGACCGTAGCAGGGATAGCCTGGGCTTTTTACACCTTAAAAGGACGGAGTACAAGTGATCCTTTGTCTGCGAGCAATGCAAATTTTTTACGTACCTTACCTTTTATTTTTATTCTCTTTGTATGGTCGTATCCATCAATTATCTATACCTGGCAGGGGATGTTGTTGGCTACCACATCCGGTGTACTGGCATCGGCATTAGGGTATTATTGCTGGTATTTAGCTCTGGCCGGATTATCTATTACACAGGCGTCGGTAATACAGCTATCGGTGCCTGTTATTGCCGCACTGGGTGGCGTTTTATTTATGAGCGAGTCAATCAGCTTAGATTTTATTATTTCATCGATATTAGTCTGCAGCGGTATTTTGCTGGTTGTATTGGCTAATACCAAACGCATCAAATAAGTGATCCGCCTTGCTGGTTAAAATCAACCCTATCTGTGTTATGAGTTTTATTCAGAACGTCCTGTTCTTCACCACTTCGTGGTCAGCTAAAGCTGTTCAAAATCGTTCCATACGATTTTGTGAAAGGAGAATAACTACTTCCTGCAACTCATATCTTGCTAGTGTTAATTTTTCCTACGTAATTCAAGACCACATTTTTTAATACATTTGCTATAACTATCGCAAGGCGAGGGGCAGTTAACCATTGTTGCCTTCTTTTAAGGCTGCCTGGTATTTTTCTTTAAATTTATTAAATTTTGGTTGAATAACCATGGAACAGTAACCTTGTTCCGGATTTTTAAGAAAGTAACCCTGATGATAATCTTCAGCGGGGTAAAATTTTTCTAATTTTTCAATGGTGGTTTTAATACTGTCGGTCAATACGGCCTGCTGCTCAAGGGTATTGATAAATTCTTCCGCTAATTGTTTTTGCTCAAGATCGTGATAAAAAATGGCGGAACGATACTGTGTGCCGATATCATGACCCTGGCGATTTAATTGTGTTGCATCATGCAGACTGAAAAAAATAGTTAATAATTCCGGGTAACTTACCACTGCATCATCAAATTTGATTTGCACAACTTCGGCATGCCCGCTTGTACCAGTGCAAATATCCGCATAAGTGGGGGAATCGGTTTGTCCGCCTGTGTATCCGGAAACCGCACTCTTCACGCCTTTTAAAGCATTAAAAGCCGCTTCCATACACCAAAAACATCCACCTGCAAAAGTTGCTGTTGAAATTGCCATTTTTTGTACCCCGTTGTTAAATTATTAAATTTAACACACTGACACAACAACAATCTATTTTAATTATTAAACCTTATCAATCGCCACTACTTTTAAAGTTATACATCAAGTCGGTTTTGTTTTTATTAGTCTTTTTTATTATTCTTTTTTTATTGGTATTGTTTTAAATTAACCCCACGGTTAGCGTATTTTAATCCCCAATTCTAGCAGAATTGAATGGTAATCATCATCCAGTCCTACCATCTTCTTTTTACGTACAATACTGGCTTATTTTGTATCATCTTGTTTAAACAGAGCCATTGCTATTTTTTGCATGACATTAAAAGCGAGTGGCCCTCGTTTGTTCCAAATACGAGATTCATCTCCTCTAAATGTTATATCAAATACCCAGTGCATGTTTTCTACTTTCCAGTGACTGCGGAGGGCATAAAGTGTTTGCGCTGCATTTAAATCCAATGAAGAGATATACCAACGTGTTTCAGTTGTATCTTTACCCGTCTATTTTTTATGTACTCCTGAGCTTACTTTGGCGATACTTTTTAAACCAGAGCAGTGATACTCTTTGCCTAACTAGCCTTTATCAACCAATATTTTCTGGCATGTATTTATCTCAATTTGGCCATGCCCACTATTTATTTTTATATGATCTGAATAATTTTTTCGGATAAACCTTCTCGCTGAGTCTTATACCACCAAGCTTCTAGCGCTGCTTGCATCCCTGAATGATTCCCTTTGAGTGCAAGTATATAATCTGCTTTTTGTTTAATAATTTTCTCGGCTATTTTTTCTGAAATCGCATTGCATCGAGCGTAATGATACTGTTTTCGATATTGAAGATCGTTAAAAGCTCTGGAATTGCACTAATTTCATTGGTCTTTGCATTGACTGCTGTTTGCCCTAAAAATAACTGCTGCTAACAACTCCAAGCGCTAACGGTATGCAGCATTTTACAATTGAGCGGTTTTCCCATTGATAGCTATAACATCACATCCAGTAATTTCAACGAGAGATAATATCCATTATTGAAAAGCAGTTTTTATTTCTTGTGCTTTTGATTGGCAAATAACACGAACAATTGTATCGTGCTTAGGAATACCTGCTTCAAAATATTGATATTGACGAAGCCAATCTAGCTTTAAATATCTGAAATCTTCAATATCCTCTCAAGCTTGAGCGCCTGAGAATATGGCGCTTATAGCAAGAAGAAGAATATATAAAAGGTTATGTTTTTTACAGCGCTCAATCTTAGGATCAGTAATAGAATTAAAGTGTTTTAAAAAAGTGCCAAGTACTAAAAATAAAATTACGTACTGACCTGATCCTCACTTTACTAAAAAGTTTAATTTACTGATGATTTTATAATGATCTTGCCGTGTAATTAACCCGCAGAATGAGAAGTTAAATTATTTATAGGGACGGATAATATTGCATATTTGTGATCATTTTGTGACCGAAAGGTTGAAAATTTGATTATGCCACTGATCTGTAAAATGCTGTACAGACTTCATTGTTAGCTATTAATTGAAAGTGATTTTTTATACTTGCATAAATTTAGTCTGAGAAATGTGCAATTTACTTCTATTAGCGCTTGCTATTCAAGGGGGAAATTAGAGAAACTGTTATTACATCGGGATGGTTACAACAGGCCACCTTGAAAATTGAATCAAATCCGGCTATTGCTTATCAAGAGTTCTGGATAATTATGAATCATATGGTATTGGTTTTACTGGCTATTTTTCTTATCGCAATTTTTTCATTCCGTTTGGGTTTAAAAGTCATTTTAAACCCCTTCGATGAAGTTGCCGCGCCTGCTGATAATATTACTCAGCGCAAATTCAGTGAAGATTTGCCCTTACCTAAAATTACTGAACTTAAAAAAGTGGTTGCGGCTGTTAACGCCATGTCTGGACAATTAAAATTAGTGTTTAATTCTCTTGATGAGCAAGTAACTATATTAAAAAATGACAAATTGTTTGATGGGGTTTCGCAGCTACCCAATAGACAACATTTAGCTGTGTAAATGAGCAGTTGGTTAGCTGCGCCAGAGATCGGGGCGCTGCTATTGGCTAAATTCTCCTGGTTAGATGACATTTACCATAAATTTGGTTGTCAGGTAGGTGATCAATCCATTCAAATATTGTCAGATAAGCGACTGAAAAAATCACCTAAAAGTTTTATTGCGCGTATTTCAAATAACGAATTTTCTTGGTTAATAACAAATGCTGACGACAAACAAATAACCACTTATTTACAGCTGTTAATTCGCGTAATTAATCAGGAAATATTACAAGCAGGCCGTATTCCCAATAGCAATTTTGTGATTGGATTAAGTGAAAGAATGTCCTATGTAACGCCTCCTATATTATTAGCACAGGCAGATCACGCTTTGCAATAAGCACGGTTAGCACTAGGCCATGAATTTGATCGATGCATACTCGAAGCGCTTATCAAAACACAGATGCTGACGATTAATAAAGAACCTATTGCGGTCAATCTAACCCGTGACAGTATAATCAATAGTGAATTTCATAACGGGTTAAGCCAATTGTTAAATACGATTGCCGATCCACACTTGATTCACTTTTAGCTGCCCGAAGCCGGGGTTCTAAATTATTTAGATTAAGCCATTAAACTGGGTGAGATTATAAAAAATGGTGGGGCTAAATTAGGGATCGATCGTTATGGTCAACAGCTGGGCTCCTTTGAATATCTGCAATTGTTAACACCTTATTATATGAAATTAGACTTTTCATTGTCTTCTTACCAGGATGAAGACAAGCTGCAAAATCTAGAACTTTGCCGAGCATTGATTAATAGCGCACATGGCTTAGACATTAAAGTTGTGATTACGGGTATCGAAGATGACAAACATCTGCAGATGGTCAGAATTTTGCGGGTTGAAGGTTATCAAGGCTATATATTATCCCCTGTTGACATATAACGCTAAACTACTCGAAGCGGCGGGTAAAATGCTTGCAGGTTGAAAGGTTGAAAGGTTGAAAGGTTGAAAGGTTGAAAGGCTCTAGTGCTGAGTGCTGAAGGCTTGAATTCTGGTCACCTTGAAAGACTCTACTCCCCGTCATCCTCAAAGTGTTTTGTTGAGGAGTGAATTGAACGACAGTTCAGTCCCATGAACGGGCATGCTCTGCGTGCCCTTACTCGTCGAGTCATGAAGCTATTAGTCCTGTTAAGAGCATACAGAGCTTAGCCCGCTCATAAGTATCAACTGGCGTCAATGACTTCGGGCGTCCTGTCCTAAGCCTTTCAGGTCGTTGTCGTAAATTCCCATGTTCAAATCTTTTTCTGATAAATTTACCACTTCCCGATAAGACAAGTTGGGAATAATGGGGTTAGTGTTTTTTTGGAACTGGGCCTTCAGGCTTGGCGAGTAAAATACTGAAAGCTGGAGAGCTGGAGAGCTGGAGAGCTGGAGAGCAGGAGAGCGGTGTTTTTTGGAACTGAGCCTTTAGGTTGGGCGTTTGCTGGTGCCTTCGAACTTTTTACTTACGACCTGATTTCATCATAAATTCTTTAATAGAAAAAGGCGGATAACTATATTGTGTTTGCGGACTGATAGAGTCACTACAGGTTTCTCTACAGACATCTTTCTTGCAATGACAGTACCGAGCTAAAATAAACAAAGCATTTACTAAATTCCCCCTCAATATTCGTTCCCGAATAACAACAATAAGACTAAAATCGATTTTTAACGTGAAATTAATCATCTAACCACATTTGAAAATTGTGCTAATATGACAATTGTTTTTATTAATGACAATATCAGCAAATAACCGACTAGGGTACTTTAGACATGATCCCAAACTTATCTCATCAAGAGAATATTAAACAAGATTACTTTGCATTTTTAAGCGCATTAAGTACAACAAACTACTCTGGCGAAATAGAAAAAAGTTATGCCAGTCGCCTTGCTGTTGCAACGGATAACAGTGTTTATCAATGTTTGCCGCAAGCAGTTCTCTTTCCTCGCTCGACCCAGGATATTGTTGAAATTTGTAAACTTGCACAAGCTGATGAATTTGCCAATCTGCGTTTTTCACCTCGCGGTGGCGGCACGGGTACCAACGGTCAATCCTTAAGCAATGATCTGGTCTTGGATCTGTCCCGTTTTATGAATAAGATCATTGAACTGAATGAGGCTGAAGGCTGGGTGCGCGTACAAACCGGTGTGGTTAAAGATCAATTGAATGAATTTTTGCGTCCCTTTGGTCTATTTTTTTCACCTGATTTATCGACCAGTAACCGTGCTACTATTGGCGGCATGGTCAGCTGTGATGCTTCAGGGCAAGGATCGCTCGTATACGGTAAAACTAGCGATCATGTTTTAGCACTCACATCAGTACTAGTCGATGGTCAAGTATTAGACAGCACACCGCTTGAAGGAGCTGCCTTAGTTGAACAAAGTGCACGTCAAGATACCGTTGGTGCTATTTACCGTCAGGTGATTGAAACCTGTGCCGGTAAGCAACAGCAAATTGAACAAGGTTTCCCGAAACTAAATCGTTTCTTAACCGGTTATGATTTAAAACATGTCTATGATCCTGAAACAGGGGGGGTCGATTTAACCCGTATTTTGTGCGGCGCAGAGGGCTCCTTGGCTTTTATCACCGAAGCCAAATTAGATGTGCAAAAAATCCCAACGTATCGCACCCTGTTTAATGTTAAATACGACAGTTTTCAATCAGCATTACAAAATGCTCCTTTCTTAGTAAAAGCCAATGCATTATCGGTAGAAACCATTGATTCTAAGGTTTTAAACCTGGCTAAACAAGATATTGTCTGGCACAGCGTTAGCAAGTTAATAACCGATGTACCCAATAAAATCGTTGATGGTTTAAATGTTGTTGAATTTGTTGAAGAAGATGAACAGATTCAAGCGCAAAAGGTTAACGATTTAATTGCAAAATTAGATAAATTAATTGCCAATGAAGAAGGCGGTGTGATTGCCTACCAAATTTGTGATGATTTGGACGATATCAATAAAATTTACGGCATGCGTAAAAAAGCGGTTGGTTTGTTAGGCAAAACCGCGGGCAGTGCAAAACCTATTCCTTTTGTGGAAGATACCTGTGTACCGCCAGAAAATTTAGCGGATTATATTATTGAATTCCGGCAGTTATTGGATGATCACAATCTCCATTATGGCATGTTTGGGCATGTGGACGCCGGGGTATTGCATGTTCGTCCTGCCCTGGATATGTGCGATCCACAGCAAGAAAAAATGATGCGCACCATCTCCGATAAAGTGGTGGCATTAACCTCTAAATACAAAGGATTAATGTGGGGAGAGCATGGTAAGGGGTTCCGCAGTGAATACAGTCCTGAATTTTTTGGTGATGAATTATTTACTGAGTTACGTAAAATTAAAGCCGTATTTGATCCTAAAAACCGTGTCAATCCAGGGAAAATCTGTACACCTATCACCTCGGATGAATTGTTAGTCAGTGTGGACGCAGTAAAACGCGGTACCTTTGATCGTCAAATCCCGATCAAGGTGCGTAATAGTTTTAAAGAGAGCGTCGACTGTAACGGTAACGGTTTATGTTTTAACTATGATACTAAATCACCGATGTGTCCCTCGGTTAAAATAACTAAAGACCGCCGTCATTCCCCCAAAGGTCGTGCCGGTTTAATGCGTGAATGGTTACGCCAGTTAGCCAATAAGGATATTGATGTATTACAACTAGAAGAAGATCTTTACGCCGGTAAAAACGCCAGTGTCTTCAGGAAATTTGTCAATACCTTAGCTAAACGCAAAGGTGAATATGACTTTTCCCATGAAGTAATGGAAGCGATGCAGGGTTGTTTAGCTTGTAAAGCCTGTACCAGTCAGTGCCCGATTCAGGTGGATGTGCCCACTTTCCGTGCCCGTTTTATGCACCTTTATCACGATCGCTACCTGCGCCCTTTGAAAGATTATTTTGTTGCCTACGTTGAGCAGTACGCACCTATTATGGGTAAGGCACCGCAATTTTTTAATTTTTTTATGGGCATGAAGCTGACGTCTGCCTTAACAGAAAAATTTGTGGGTATGGTTGATATTCCATTACTGTCAAGCCCGACACTGAGCGCTTCACTTAAAAATCAAGACGTGCTTGAGTTTGATTTAACCAAACTGCAGGCATTAACAGATGCTGAACGTCAACAGTATGTGCTGATAGTGCAGGATCCCTTTACCACTTATTACGATGCAAAGGTGGTAAGAGATGTTGTATTAACAGTCAAAAAACTAGGCTATAAACCGGTGATCCTGCCCTTTAAGGCAAACGGTAAACCACAGCATATTAAAGGTTTTCTGGATAAATTTGCGAAAACAGCTAAGAACTCGGCGCAATTTTTAAATCAGATGGCAACGCTTAATATTCCTATGGTGGGGACAGATCCGGCAATGGTATTGTGCTACCGTGACGAGTACAAAAAAGCATTAGGTAAAAGTCGCGGTGAATTTCATGTGCATCTTTTCCAAGAGTGGTTATTAACGCGCTTAAGCGGTGATAAAAAAACCTTAACTGGCAAGCAATACTTTTTATTGGGTCACTGCACCGAAGTTACTGCAGAGCCAACATCTGGCGGGGATTGGGCTAAAATATTTAATCATTTTGGCGCCGAGTTTATTAATGTTGCCGTGGGTTGTTGCGGCATGGCTGGCACTTATGGGCATGATGCAGGACACCTAGAAAATTCAAAAGCCATTTACAGTCTTAGCTGGGAAGCTGAAATTGCCAAACGTGAGCGTTCTCAATGTTTGGCAACGGGTTATTCATGTCGCAGTCAAGTCAAGCGTATCGAAGGGCAGACATTAAAACACCCAGTGCAGGCACTATTAGAAATTTTATAGGAATTTTATCTAAATCTTATAGATAGAAAATAATTTATGGGCAAAAAAGTACAGGATAAAAATGTCGATTTGGAAAAAAAACACGGATTTAGCACGCTTAAATGCAACCAGTGAAAACACACTGACAGCTCGCTTGGGAATCTTATATACAGAGGTGGGTGATAACTCTTTAACCGGGATTATGCCTGTTGATTGCCGTACTATCCAGCCTTTTGGACTGTTACATGGTGGTGCGTCTGTTGTGTTAGCTGAAACATTAGGCAGTATGGCCGCTAATTTGGCTGTCCCGCAAGATAAAGTCTGTGTGGGCCAGGAAGTTAATGCCAATCATATACGCTCCGTAAAATCCGGGATTGTTATTGGGACTGCAACGGCGTTGCACATAGGTTATACAACACAAGTTTGGTCAATTGAAATAAAAAACGAAAGAGGGCAATTAGTTTGTGTATCACGGCTGACCATTGCGGTGATCAACAAACCTGCCTAACTAGCGGAATCTTCGAATGATTTGGCTATATTCAAACAGATAACATAGCGTTGTGGTAATTGATCACAGGGTATTTAAATAAAAAAAGAGAAAGTTATGATTAAAATTGGTGCTTATAATGAGCTGACTATTATGAAGCAAGTTGATTTCGGTGTGTACCTTGACGGGCAGGAAGATGGGGAAATATTATTACCCCGCCGTTATGTCACCGATGATATGAAAATTGGGCAAACGGTGTTGGTCTTCCTGTATTGTGATTCAGAAGACCGTTTGATTGCCACCACGCAAAAACCGAAAGCTGAAGTTGGGGAATTTAGCTCACTAAAAGTGGTTGATACAAATAGGGCGGGCGCATTTCTAGATTGGGGATTACCAAAAGATTTATTAGTTCCTTTTAATCAGCAAAAAATACCGATGAAAGAAGGTTATGGATATATTGTTTATATTTACCAAGACGATATAAGTGAGCGTTTAGTTGCGTCTTCAAAGCTGGACCGTTTTTTAGACAAAGTAGAAGCCAATTATAAAGTGGGTGACAAAGTCGATTTATTAATCGCAGAAAGAAGCGATATTGGTTTTAAAGCTATTATCAATAATAAACACTGGGGGGTTTTATTCCCAAGTGATGTATTTGGTGAAATGGGCATTGGTAAAAGGTGTAAAGGTTATATCAAGCAAGTGCGTGAAGATGGTAAAATTGATTTGACCCTGACACAGATAGGATACGGCAAGATTGACTCATTAGCCGAGCGGGTTGTCCAAACCATGAAACTGCATCAGGGTTACCTGCAGCTGTCGGATAAAAGTTCTCCCGAGCAAATTGCCAAAATTTTAAAAATGAGTAAAGCTAATTTCAAAAAAGCAATTGGTCAGTTATATCGTAAAAAAGTGATTCATATTGAAAATAATGGCATTCGTTTAAACGATTAATTTCCTTTTTTCTTTGATTGGTAGTGGCGCAATTCGCTGCCGGTAGCAATCTGGTCAAACTCAAGGTTTGGCCGACTCAGGTGCAATAAGGTGAACGTCCTGTTGCGGGAAGGGGATAATAATTCCTGCTGTCTTAAAGCGTTTATGAATTTCTTTATGCAATTCAGTAATTGCATGTAAACGATCGCTTTGGGCCGCAACATAGGCCCTGAGGGAGAGTGATAAGCTACTATCGGCAAATTGTTCAAAGTTAACAAAGGGAGGTGGTTCATTGAGTATACGTTGATTATCAATGGCAATTTCCTCGATAATGGCCATTGCCAGTTCCACATCACTACCGTAATCAATGCCGACATTCACCATTACACGGGTAATTTCATCGCTGAGCGTCCAATTAAGCACTCGGCCAGTAATCAATTCTTTATTGGGGATCAACACCTCTTTTTCATCAAAGTTACGGATGGCGGTGGCGCGAATACGAATACGAATACGAATACGTATCACTGTACCCGATGATTCGTCCGTACTGCCGGTGCTGATAATATCACCAACGCGAATAGGACGTTCAAATAATAAAATTAAACCACAAATGAAATTAGCGACCACTTCCTGCAGACCAAAACCAATACCTACACTCAGGGCTGCAAACATCCATCCGATGCGGGAGGAATTTATCCCAAGAAAGCCCATAGCTATAAGAATCGTAATAATAACAATACTATAACGGGTTAAGGTCACAATGGCATAACGGGAACCGGGGGTGATTTGTCCGTTTTTAAGTAAAATGATATCTATTAAAGAAGGTAAATTTCGGGATAATATATAACCGCTCAAGCTTACTAAAAAAGCCACCATTACTTCATCCAGCGTCACGGCAAGCAACAGTTCTTTGCCATCCACTATAACGTCTTTATTCCACAGCTCTATCTGTTCAAGGAAACTTAATGCCGGTAATATCTGGCCCAGACGCCAACAAATCCGACCACCGCGAGGACTAACGTCGCTGCATTAATCAGCTTGTGACTGTCGTCGTCTAATGTTTTTAAGTCGACCTCATGCTCTAATATCTCCTCATGGACTAATTCCGGTACTTCATTCACTGTCGCTTTAAGACGATCCCATTTAGCTTTTCGAGCAATCACCAAATTATCATAGGTTAGCCGCTTGCTGGTAATTAATAACCAGCGGCTTAAAAGTGAATGAAAAATCCATATTAGCGCAGCTAATAAAATTGAAAAATACAGACGTTCGCCAAATATTCCTGCTGTATAGGTGTAGCCCGCTAAGGACATAATAACGATTGCAACGGGTAGGCACATAGTCAAGAAAAAAATGATTTTTCTGGTTTGGAATATTGATTCAGGATTTGTTGTTTGTTCCCGATATAGCAAACCTTTGTGAGGGTGTAAAATGCTATATATGATTCTTACCAGTGTAAATATAAGGCCTGAATAGCCCAATATCGTAAGCGGTCCCCCCAACGTCGCGGGGAATAATTTGATTGCACTCAGGGTGATAAAATAGCAGGGAATGCCAAGGAAAATGAACAGGTTTAGTTGTTTGGCATATTTTGACAGCGCGTTTGCTTTA
>JBLHWW010000044.1:0-22191 GCA_047629075.1 Psychromonas sp.
TCTTAATAAACGTGGGTGATGCCAACGCAGTAAATCTTGCCGGGCAACGATTTGCTGTTTATTAAGATTGTATTCCGGCTGGTAATACAAACTGAACTGATCTAATTCAAATTCTTTATTCAAACCGAGCATCAAGCCAGGGAGATCAAAATTGTATACTGTATTTTTGTCTTTTTTACCACGCAGCATCGCTGTTTGAGCATTCAAAAATAGGAACCCAATCTCAATCCTGCCATTGGGGGAAAGGCTGATACCGATACTTGCGCTAAGATTTTTGTGAACGTTTTCGATCATAAATGTGCTGTTAAACAGCTCAGTTATTTTATGCGCGACCTTACCTGCATAGTGTCACGGGCTAATTCGTCAATGATAATAATAAATTGCTCCTTAACAAAACGCCCCAGGGTATCTTTTCCATAAATACAGTTTTTTAGACGCTTAGCAATTTCCTTTAAACCTGATTACCACCATACTTATCATCAATCGCTTTAGAATCATCAATATCAACTAAAATCACCGCCACTGCACTGATAATTAACACCTGTTAACCTATCTTGCGATCCTCTAGATAGGGATATTCGATTATGTAATGCCGTTAAGGGATCCTGTTTTGATAAGAAACTGATTTTTTATCTGTTACTTGAAAGTGCGTTAAATCTGTATAAGAATAAACTTGTTCACCTTGTTTTCCTGCGTGTTCCGGATCTCACCAGACGTGACAAACATCACCAAGTTGAGTGCGATAGCTGATATCTCCCTGCCAGAAACCGTCTGTCCCCATTGGTAATGATTAAATTCTCTTTAGTGTTTTCAAATACAGCATCCACAATCTCAGAGTGTCTCAGCTCCTTGCGCTGTTCTGCCAGGCAACAGAAATTAATCCTTGTACATCTCCGTGTTTATCCTGCACAGGTGTTTTTTTCATATTGAGCAATGACGTTCGCCATCGTAATCGCTGGAAAGGACTTCCTGTACATTTACTTTGTTATTTTTTATAATTTTTGGTCTTGCTCTGTAGACGCTATTGCTTGCTCTAAGGGGGAGAACTCATATCCTGTTTTACCCAAAATCTCTTTTCCAAAACAGCCAAAATTTATCAAATGGCCTATTACAGCCTAATATATGGCTTTTAAAATCTTTATAAGAGATCATATCCGAAGAAATATCTGCCGTTGCGCGCAGCATGGTTTGCTGCTTTTCTAATAAGTATTTTGACTTGTTGATCTCTGTAATATCAAAAATAAGTCCGCTTTGTATTTTTTCGTCAGGGGTAAACCCTTTATGAAAGATAAGGTCATACTTTTCACCTGCTTTATTAGTCCATTTATATTCATGCAAACCATCATGATGATTAATAAAGGTTTGCCGATCTACCTTTTCGATCTGATCTTTTAAAGGAGAGTCAGGTAGGTCTGCTAATGTTTTTCCGATTACTTG
The DNA here is from genome assembly GCA_047629075.1 of Psychromonas sp. GTDB lineage: Bacteria > Pseudomonadota > Gammaproteobacteria > Enterobacterales > Psychromonadaceae > Psychromonas. Next base: position 1,438 of record JBLHWW010000044.1, read on the forward strand.
TGCGGGAGTGAGACCTAACCGCTCGGAAAAAGGGCTGTTACGGGCTAAATATTGCACTTATTTATTTTTAAAATAGATGGGAATACTAGAGACTCTAAGACGGCTTTAAACTTGTCAGTAAAAATATTTTCAATACTAAGGAATAACTCGGTATCTTTAGTTTTGTCACTTGTATTCAGATAGATGGTACTCAACAAGGGAACATCTGCTTGAATTTTATCTTTTATATCTGTTTTTTTACCCACAAAAAATGAGTTAAGCAATGTATCAATAAGGGCAATATTGTCTTCCAGATACAATAGATTTTTAATGGAATTAGACAAAAATAACCCCCTTAGATACAAATGCTACTTTAGTAACGTATGCCTTATAGTCATGAATGTATCGGTAACTCAGGTTGGAGTGTGTTGATTCATAGCCGATGCATTAATAAATTGTTCTGTTTAAGCCTTTTGCATAGTCACAATGGACTTTTATGTCTCCTGTGAGTCTATTCTCAGGAGTATTACCATTATAATGTGCTTTGAATGATGAATTATAAAATTCGTCAGCTAACCATTAGAGGGCAGCCTGTTTGACTGGCCGCCGCATCAGCCGTATGGTCGAAAATACCGGCAGTATCAGTAATACCCGAATAAGCACTCTACCTGAGAGGATATGGGTGATCTTTATGCTCACTACTGAATTGAGACATAATAACCATATCCTGATCCATTATGCAGAGAACATTCCCTTTGAAAGGTACATACTTTTTTTCATATATAAAATTTGCAGTAAGAAGCTGGTGGTTTATTTAACTTTAAAAATTTTCCTGAAAAAATCTTACCGTTGAAAAGATATAATGCACAGTTGTGCACAAATCCCTTCAAAGTTGTTTATTCTTTCATGCTTATTGTTTTAAGATTAAAACCACTATTAAAAAAGATGTTCGATCGCGGCATAAAAAGGGTAAAAGTACCCGCAGTGTCAATCCAAAACTTAAAGGTCAAGCCAGCTTTTTAAGGATAAAAAATGATATTTGAAGATCAATTTACTAAGACAACAGTGCAGACTGCTGGCGCGCAAATCAATGTGCTGCAGGGAGGATCCGGTCCGCCCTTATTGCTTTTACATGGTTATCCGCAAACTCATGTTATGTGGCACGAGATTGCGCCGCAGCTTATTAAAAATTTTCATCTGATTTGTCCGGATCTTCGCGGATATGGGGATAGTTCAAAGCCATTTGGCAGTGCCGATCACGCCACCTATTCCAAGCGTGAGATGGCTAAAGATATGGTCGAGGTGATGGCAAGCTTAGGGTACAGTGAATTCTTTGTCGCGGGTCATGACCGTGGCGCCCGAGTTGTCCACCGTATGGCATTAGACTATCCTGAAAAAATCAACAAAGCCTGCGTGATGGATATTGTTCCCACGCATCATATGTTTAAAACGACTGACCAGCAATTTGCGACCAGTTATTACCACTGGTATTTTCTTATACAACCGGACAATCTTCCTGAACGTATGATTGGCGCTGATCCTGCTTATTATTTGGTTGAAAGTCTAAAAAGATGGAGTGCTTCAGGCGCGGTATTCAAAAAACCAGCCGTTGATGAATATATACGTTGTTTTAGCAGCGCAGAAACAATTCATGCTTCCTGTGAAGATTACCGTGCTGCTGCAAGTATTGACTTAACGCACGATCAACAAGACATGAGTCAGAAGATTAAGTCTCCTCTGCTGGTGTTATGGGGAGCAGAGGGATTTATTGAACGTAATTATAATGTTCTTGGCGTGTGGCGGGAACATGCCCTAGATGTACAAGGGAGGAGTTTGCAGTGTGGACATTTTTTGGCAGAAGAGGCACCATTGGCGGTATGTACAGAACTTATGCGATTTTTTGACCACCCATAATAAGCGCCTTAGCACATTTTTACTGTCCTAGCAGAATAAGTGCTGGGCCCGTCAAGAACCTACAAGGTGTGCCCGTGGCGCGCCCGTTGCAGCTCAGTCGCAAGCTTAAGACGCTGCGCCTAGCCCCCGGAAAGTTTGGTGGCTGGCTGAGCCGCAGATAGCCAAGGCTCACTTCTCCAAGGGTCTCGAGGCACGCCTGCGAGAAACGCCGCCGCATCCACCGTGAGCCCAAGCACTTCGGCTATCTTCATATTGCGGTATGCCACCTCTAGCGTCTCAGGGTTATAGCGCGATCCTTAGCAGTCGGGGCAGGGCGCGTAACTGCCTGGCAGAAAAAGCAGACCGACCACCACAAATCCCTCACCGATGCAGGTCTCGCAGTGGCCACTCGGGATATTGAACGAGAAGCGGTTAGCGCTGAATTTTCGGCTTCAAGGTTTCGGAATAGCGGCGAATGTAGCGCGCAGCGCATCGCACTGGCTGGTATAGGTGGCGAGGTTGATTCGTGGAGTGCGCCCGCTTGGCTTCTGGTCAACGCGCACCAGTCGGTTGATCGAATCGCTCCGCTGATCGCCTCGACCGCGATCCTTGCGACAGCTTTAGGCTCGGGGTTATCGCCCTGCTCCCCGGTCGCAGATCCAGTAGATGTGATGCCTGCAACGGGATCCTAGTCAGAGTGAAGGTGCAGGCTAACGGCACCGGTGAGTACTTGGCTTACTAAAGTGGACTTACTAGAGCCGCTGGTAACGGCAGTCAGTACGCCGAGCGGAAACTCAGCATCGAGATTGCACCGATTATGGTGGGTGATTCCCGTAAGGCAAAGCCAGCGAAGCGGATGTCGCCATTCGCGTGCGCCCTAAAGTGGGCACTCGTTCGCGAATAGAAACTCCCTGGTAACGGAGGCCGGTAGATCTTAAAGTTCCGCCGGCCTCCGCTGTAGAGTAACTTGCCGCCGTGCTCCCTCGCACCCGCAGAAAACCGCTGGGTGTTGCGTGCGAAACTGCTGCTGGTTTGGCGAAGGAAAGTGTCAACTGGCAAACAAAGAATGCCGGTATTGCTTGTTTTTTATTATTAATGACCCCTGTGGTTATTCTTTGTCTATAGGTGCAGGAATAAGATGGCGATAGCACAATGAGTGCGTAATTATTATTCTTTTTGGGCATTTATTTGCACTGATTATAACTTGTTGGGTTGGATTTGAAAATGACTTGTTTTTATCGCTTGTCATGCTCGCCATTTTAGCAGCAAATCTCGCCTTTAGGGTTATGCCGAGGGTTAAAGGGTTTGAAGGTTTGGGGAGTCAGCAGTTTTAAACAACTTAGCTCACCAATGTCGAAAAAAAGAGGTTGAATTTTATGCATCACTGCATTCTATTATTGTATGGCTTTGGGGCAGTCGGCTGTGCTTCAGCACCGATTGCTTGCGGCGCATAAAATGGACCCGACTAATAACAGAAGACTAAAAAAATAATTAAATAATCACATTGTAAACAGACATAAATCCTTCAGCTGTTAATTTAAATGGATATTGCCAGCTTCGTTTGCCACATGGATACTGCAGCTTTACTCTATTATATATCATTAGAGTAAAGCTGCGAATACGCCTGCAAAAAGGAATTGCCTCTCAATCTGAACAGATCTTGTTGAATTTATTAAGAAAAATGACACTATATTGAGATAAGAGGTTACCGAGAGCTGTCATTGAGCAACTATTCTCGGCACTCGACTTGCAATCGCAGTGACTATCTCATAATTTACGGTGTGCTGTTTTTTTGCGAGATAATCAGCTGTAATGGTTTCACTGCCCTGGGTTCCGATAATAACAACTTGGTCACCTATTGAGACTTTACCGCGAAGCTGTGTCACATCAATCATGCATTGATCCATACAGATATTCCCAATCTGCCTGCAGCGCTCTCCACCAATCAAAACGTCAATTCTATTGCTTAGGCTCCTGCTCAAACCATCACCATATCCAACGGGGATAGTAGCAATAAGAGACGGTTTATCGGTGTAATGCAGGTGGCCATAACTGATTCCAGTATCTTGAGCGACTTCCTTGAGCAGTGTTATTCTGCTTGTAAGGGACATTACCGGCTTTAGTTCGTTTAATTCCGGGGCATCCATTGCGACAGATGGCTTTAGGCCATAGATCGATATACCTGGACGAATGGCATCAAGGTGTGCTTCTTCTAACGCAAACAGTGCTGCACTATTGGCAATATGATAGAGCGGAATATTATAGGCTTCGGTCTCCTTTTTTAGCGCAGTAAAGGTCATGGTTTGCGTCTTTGAAAACGACAAATCGTTTTCATCAGCGCGGGGGAAATGACTACAGATTCCGCCAATAATGATTTCAGGTTGCAATTTACACTCATCAAGAAAGGTCAGTATCTGGTCGGGTCTGATACCCATACGGCCCATTCCAGTATCTACTTTGACGTGTATTGTTATCTGTTTTTGTCTTCTTCTTGCTGCTTGGGCAAGTGCCTGTAACTGCTCTTGGCTGCAAACTATCGGTTGAAAGTCATAGTCAAGGAGATAGTCACTGTTTTCAGCAAGTGTTGGTGATAGGATGATAAATGTAGCGTTAATGCCTTTTTCAACAAGCTCCGCAGCCTCACTTAGATGTGCGGTACACAGAGTAGTGTAGCCCAGACTGAGCAGATGTTTTGCAATAATCTCCGCATCATGACCGTAGGCATTCGCCTTAATGGCGGGGAAAAGCGGCCGTTTACCGGCCTTTTTTTGCAGCACCTTCATATTATGAGTCAGGTGGTCGAGATGTATAATGGCCTTGGTTAAATGCGTGTTTTTATAATTCACAGTCCTGATAGCTCCCATTTAGAACATAATAAAAAAAATTAGCCTCCCTATCTTCTTTTTGAGAGGGTAGAAAATACGAGCCAGATGGCTCGCATTGAATATAACAAATTGATTAGTAAAAGATTAAATTTATCCGGCTGTTGAGCTAAATCTTTTGCTCTGCAGGCATGGCTATATCAGCGTCGTCTTCTTTCTCAACAAATTTCTTTATTTTCCCTGATTTTAGGCGTGACATATAAGAGTTTAATTCTCTTTTTACTACCGGCATTAAGAAATACAAGCCAATAATATTGATGATCGCCATAGCAAACATAGCGGCATCAGAAAAGTCAATCACAGCGCCTAAGCTTGCTGCTGCACCCACTACAATTAAGCAACAATACAAAATTTTATAACTCATTTCAGTCTTTTTGCTCTCACCAAATAAATAGGTCCATGCTTTCAGCCCGTAGTATGACCAGCTAAGCATGGTCGAAAATGCAAATAGGACAACAGCTACCGCCAGCACGTAAGGGAACCAGCTAGCCGTTTGACCAAAGGCAACCGATGTTAAGGCAACGCCGGAAGCGCCGGAAGCGGTCAGAATCTGCCCATTTTCACCTAATAAATAAAGACCGGTATTAGCATCAACGAGTAATTGACCGGAAATAATAATAACCAATGCGGTCATAGTACAGATGACCACGGTATCGATAAAAGGTTCAAGTAGTGAAACCAGGCCTTCAGTAATCGGTTCATTGGTTTTTACCGCAGAGTGCGCGATAGGTGCCGATCCGACGCCCGCTTCGTTAGAAAAAGCAGCACGTTTGAAACCTTGGATTAAGGCACCAACAATCCCGCCTGCCAAACCTACTTCGGTAAAAGCACCCGCGAAAATTTGAGAAAATGCCCAACCAATTTTATCCGCATTTGCGCCTAAAATAATCAATGCTGTAGCAACATAAAGAATGGCCATAAAAGGAACCACTTTTTCACTGACGTTTGCGATAGATTTTATGCCACCAACAATAACTGCAAAAATAATAACGGCAAAAACAACGCCGGTGATCCAGCCCGGATAGGCACCAGTAATATTGCTTATTTGAGCATGAGCCTGGTTTGCCTGGAACATATTGCCTGCCCCAAATGAACTCAGTACACAAAATATAGCAAAAATACTGGCCATTATTTTGCCTCCAGGAATCCCTCTTTCAGCAAAACCTTTAGAGATGTAATGCATTGGACCGCCAGAAATGCTGCCATCAACATTTACATTACGATATTTTACACCCAGTGTACATTCTGTAAATTTAGACGCCATGCCTAACAGTCCCGCAAGCACCATCCAAAATGTCGCCCCCGGTCCGCCAATACTTAAGGCGACAGCGACACCTGCTATATTACCAAGGCCAACGGTACCCGAAAGCGCGGTTGTTAAAGCCTGAAAATGGGTCACTTCACCTGCATTATTGGGATCGGAATAGTCACCCTTAATTAAATCAATCGCATGTCTGATGGCACGAAATTGAATAAATCTAAAGTATAAGGTAAAAACAACGGCCGCAATGACCAGCCAAGTGACGATCCAGGGAAAACTAGTACCCGGAATAGGTGCAAAAATAAGGCTCACAAACCAGCCCGTTGCACTTGCAAAAGTATCATTAATAGTTGTACCAATGCTTTCATTTGCAAATGCAGCTTGGCTTTGGATCAGGGTTGTTATAAATATAACGAGTGAAAATATTGTTTTTTTAATCTTCATTGTACTTTCCTTGGAAAATGACTGGGTGTATAAATGCCAAGAAGAAATAAAATTGTCAGTAACGCTTGCTCATATTTTACTGACAGCACAAATAAGCTGTGACCAAATTCTTCTTGGCATTCCTTCCAACAATATAAATTTATTGATAGATATGCTGCTCTGTTCTTCTTCTTCTTGATCTTTTTGAACTTCTTACCTTTAGGCATAAAAATGCCCTGTTCAGCCTGATGACTGCTGTTGAAAATTCAAATTAATAAACGCCAGCGCAGACCTTTATAATGCCTTTTTATAATATCTACATCTACTATAAGTAATTAATTTTATTGTTTTTTATGCATTTTTTTGTACTTGTAAATAATCTGTATTATTCTCAAAAATAAGGCTTATGCTACAGGGCAGTGAATCACTTCATTTTCAATGTCTGTGCCAGCTGTAATATAATATTGACAACTAAAACCAATCCCCATACCCGCATTCTTTGAAGCAATAAGATCATGGGGATTCTGCATTAGTTGATCCTCGCTGGAATCATGGCAAAAGAATGTTCATGATTTTTAATCTTTTTATGTACACCGATAAGCATCATAATGTCCTTGTTATTTATTGTGAGCAATAAACTGTTTGCTTGTTAATAGTTTGTTGCTTATTTGTTATTACTGCGTATTTGTTGGGGGAATTATAAGTGATTTTAAATGGTTTTTTTGACTCTAATTTCCTGATTAAAATTTAATTTTTAGATTATAATGCTGAAAATCAATATAAATACAGTTTATAATACTATTTATTGTACTTTGTGTGGTTGATGTAACTTTGGTGGTTGATCGCAATATCTATCTGTGTTTGTTGAGCTAAATATATGATGGAGTGGCCGAATTGGGCTGCCCCAAAATCGGATTGCTTTCTGAGAAGAGGATTATTTACTATTTTACAAAGTGTTCTTTAACGGAATATTCAAGATCTTAAGCGCTGCGAGTGTTTGGGGAAATATTGAGTTTGCCTGATAGTGTATTAATGACTTATTTCAATCTATCGGCTGTCGCGAAATGAAAAAAATCACAAATTATATTAAAAACTTTTAAATGACTTCTTTGTAGTTTTAAATGCTTTACGTCACTAATAAATAAGATGATAAAACTGCATGTTGTGTGACATTATAAGCCATATGACTTTAATTTGATTGGAGAGGTTGCGATGCAAATTTGTGTGTTGGGTGCGGGTGTTATTGGTCTTACTTCCGCTTACTATTTAGCGAAAAAAGGTTTTCAGGTGACGGTGATTGATCGTCAGCCTGGTGTTGCTTTGGAAACCAGTTTTGCTAATGCAGGACAAATTTCACCCGGCTATTCTGCGCCTTGGGCGGCGCCAGGTATCCCTTTTAAAGCGGTTAAGTGGCTAATGCAAAAGCATAGTCCGCTTAGACTGAGTCCCGAACCTGAGATGAAAAAGCTTTTATGGATGGCAAAAATGTTGGGGCAGTGCAATGGTGATGATTACAATATAAATAAATCCAGAATGATGGCGCTTGCCGAATACAGCCGCGATCAATTTATTGCCTTAAGGAAAGAAATTGGTATTTCATACCAAGATGGTCAGTCTGGTACGTTGCAGTTATTTCGCAAAGATGAGCAGGTGGAAGCCTCAGAAAAAGATATTAAAGTACTCAAGGCGTTAGGTGTACCTCATCAGGTATTAAGCCCGGAACAAATTGTGCAGGTGGAACCTGGACTTGCCCCTGTGATTGATAAGTTTAAGGGGGGGTTGCGCCTGATCGGGGATGAAACAGGAGATTGTTACTTATTTTGTCAGTCTCTTAAAGATAAATGCGAAAATTTGGGCGTGAATTTTCAATTTAACTCCGATATTAAATCTTTGGACGTACAAGCAAATAAGATTAAAGGCGTTGAAACTCAATTTGGTGTGCAAGCCTTTGATAAAGTACTGGTGTGTCTGGGGAGTTATTCAAAAGAGCTACTTAAGGCCTGTGATATTGATATTCCTGTTTATCCCGTTAAGGGTTATTCATTGACTATCCCTATTTCTAATGAAAAATATGCGCCGCTGTCAACGGTAATGGATGAAACCTATAAGGTTGCTGTCACACGCTTAGGAGACCGTATTCGTGCTGCAGGTACAGCCGAATTGGCCGGTTATAATCTGGATTTGCCTAAGTCTAGAACCGATACTATTAGTCACGTAGTGGGTGATTTATTTGGTAAGGGATGTGATTTGTCTTTGGCAGATTATTGGACGGGTTTACGCCCCATGACACCGGATGGTACGCCGGTTGTCGGTGCCAGTGGGATTGATGGTTTATATCTTAATACCGGTCATGGCACTCTAGGCTGGACAATGAGTTGTGGTTCCGGAGCGGTTATTGCCGATATCATAGCGGGCAGCAAAACCGAGATTGATTGCGAGGCATTGTCAGCTAAGCGATACAAGTAGTTTGACTATAAGTAGCTATTAAGGGATAACTGGGCTTGGTCATCCTTAATGATCCGGCTTAGTCAACCACTTTTGTTGAGGAGTAAAAAATTTGAACGTTGGAATTTACCACTACGAGCTGAAAGGCCTGGGGTAGGACGCTGAAGTTATTTACGACAGTTCAATCCGATCAACGGCTAAGCTCTGCGTGCCATTACTGTTTGCAGCTGGTTGCCGATAAAACAACGCGGGAGTCAGGTGCAAAAAATATTGTCGATTTAGGTTCGAAAGAATAAAAAAGGATTAGCCATCCCGTTTTCACCCTGAATAAATTAAATGATTTCTTAACTTGTGCCGTGTTTAAATTGTTCGCCTAAACAAGCGTATAGATAATATCCATTAGCGTTCAGCTTGGAGTGCAGACGGCGAATAATTATCAATACGGGTGTCTTAACCGCAGCATAAAGAAGTTGAATTGATCACAAAGACTCATCGTCTTGAATTTTTCCTACCAGTAATACCGGGGCAGCATCGAGTTCGGCTGCGTCCATCATTGACGCAATACGTTCTACAGCCGACAGTAACTGGCTTTGCTCCCACTCTTCAAGATTTTTATAGCGCTTAATAAAATGCTCCTGAAGTGGTTTCGGCAGGTCGTTTAATAATGTTTGGCCCACTTCACTCAGGGATAAATGCACTTTACGTTTATCGGTTTTACTGCGTGTTCTAATAACTAAATGACGGCTTTCAAGGCGATCAAGAATAGTGGTGACGGTGGCTGCGCTGACCGTAATTTCTTTGGCAATCTGCTTTGCAAGCGGCTGGTCAAGTTGTGCTATTTTGCGCATTACCATTAATTGTGGCACGGTTAATCCAGTCTCTTTATGCAGTTTTCTAGAATGTATGCTGATCGATCTGATTACTCTGCGTAATGAAATTAATAGCTGTTCGTATTTTTCCATAGTTCCCTCAGTATTTTAAGCGCACCATAACAGAAATTTTAATAATACTCATGCGTAAAATAAAAAAAGCAGAATAACCTGTGCGCTACACTGCTTTTTTACAAAAGGCCCTTATAAGCTAAAGGGTTGTTACACCGAAAGCACCGATTTAGTTAACCTTATGATCAATTTGCAAGTTCAATCTTAGTGAAGTCGATTTTGTTTTCGATTGGAGAACGCTCAATATCGGCAACCGTACTAGAATGATTCTTCAGAATATAAGCGCAGCACCCTAAAATTAATGCTATTGCCAATGCGCCAACCCACTGGATTTGTAAAAAGTCTAATTTGAACAACAGTGTCAGTCCGCTTATTAGTGTAATGTTACCGATAATATAACGCGCTTTACCAAAACGCTGCACGGTCAGATTTAAGTTGTCCGTATAGAGCCGAACCAGTGAATCCAGTGAGTTGATCACAAATGTCACCCCCACGATCACCATGGCCATATTATATAAGCCAACGGTTGGAATGGCGTTAACACTGTAGTAATAAAGCACGGAAAACCAGATCGCAATTGGGATAGATGGGAAGACCATCATCGCAAGTAATACCTGATAGGTTCTCATTCCGCTGACAAAACGTGCGGTAAATTGACCAATCATAATGCTCCAGGCAAACCACCAGAATAAGTAAAATTCATGGTAATCATTAATTGGTAATACAAATTTGTGCAGATTGGCGAAGTAATCACCTAATAAAGCGAAGGTCGTAAAGAACTCACCAACACTTCCTTTAGCGGATAAAAAGGCACCTGCCCACATTAATGCGATTAAGGCTAAAAATAACCAGGTACTGGCCAAACTTAAAATTCTGACGTAACGAATATTGGTACTGGAATAGACAGCCGCGGCAATCACCAGAAATACAATTAAGTAAAAACTGCCAACAATGCTTTCACCGTTACCTAAATCAGGTAAATACCAGGGCAGATTGATCAATAACAAGTAGGCAGTAAAGGCACAGGTACCAATAATGACGACATTATTAATAAATTTAATTAACGGAATTTCGAAAAATTTAACTCTTGGTTCAATAACACAAAAGTAGAAACAGGTTAAAAAGTAGAATGCCCAGATAAGGAAAGCCCAAAAACCAAATTCAATGGCTAAGGGATTACTGAAACCATATTCAGGGCTGCTCACCAAATCCGCATAACCTGCAAATTCCGTTAGCGGGAACATGATTAACCCGACATCTAAACCCGAGGTAAAGAGAATGGCGATAAAGGTAAACTTGCGCACGGGGGTGACACCGATACACTTCATATTACCCCAACGATAAATAACAAACGCAATGGCGGCAAAGGTAAATAAAATGCCTATTGATAACCAAGTAGCCATTATTTGACTCCCGAATGGATATTGTTAACAAACATAGTTAACTCCTTTTTTATGGTTTATTTGCGCCCTCAAGTCTTAATTATCGTCTAAACGATAATTAAACCCTGAAAAATTGAACGCGGCTATGTAGGCCATTTTTATATTTTTCTTAGGCTGGCCATATACCTTTAATTTGTAATCTGACCATCTTGTGATCAGGTTATGAGGATCAATATTCAAAGGCTAATAAATAAGCTGCAAAATACGGCTCTTTATCGTCTGCGTATATACCGGCCTATTTATCGCCGATAAGCTTGCCAAGCATGGCATGGTAAATCTCCCGGTCGCCAACATGACCCATTAATTTACCGTGTTGCTCGACTAACACGCCGTGTCCTGACTGGTATCTAAGCGCCATAACGGTTTGCATTCGTGTTTCCAGCGGCACCACTAACGCACGCTTTTTATTGACGTCGTCGGTATCACCATCGTGCCACAGCGCTAAGGGCACTTTTAGATCGCCGTAACGAATCGAGCTGTTTGCAATGCTATCGCCTTGATACAACCAGCAATCGTCACGTTCGCTAAGGCAGATTTCATTTTGTTGTTTCTGGAAGTCACTTAAGGGGCGCATTAGCGCCTGCGCGTTAACCACATCGATAGGATTGGTATGCGCAACAAAGGCCTCTACATAATCATCCGCAGGATTCATCACAATGTTTTCCGGGGTATCGTGCTGCACAATAACGCCGTCTTTCATAATCGCGATATGATTACCAAGCTTTAGGGCTTCGTCTAAATCGTGGCTGACAAACAACACTGTTTTGTTTAATTGCTTCTGCAAGCGCAATAATTCATCCTGTAGATCGCTTCTAATAAGCGGGTCTAATGCGGAAAAGGGCTCATCCATTAAAATAATATCGGTTTCCATGGCAAAGGCGCGTGCCAAGCCAACCCGCTGCTGCATACCACCGGAAAGCTCACTGGGTTTTTTATCCGCCCATTCGCCCAGGCCGACCAACGCTAATTGCTCAATAGATTTGGCGCGAACAGTGTGTTTATCCAGACCCTTTTGCTCTAACCCAAAAGCAACATTTTCAGCCACGGTTAACCATGGCATTAGGGCAAATTTTTGGAACACCATCGAAATGCGGTTCATGCGCACATGACGGCGCTGATCCTCACTGAGTTCGTGAAAATTCTGCACACCTTGATCGGTTTCCAAAAATACATCGCCGCGTGTCACCGGATTCAAGCCATTGGCAGTACGTAATAAGCTTGATTTACCTGAGCCCGACAGACCCATCAATACACATATTTCGCCTTTGCCCACTTTTAAACTGGCATTTCGTACGGCGGCGGTTAATCCGGTCTTCTCTTGAATTTCCTGTAGACTTTCGTCATTGTCCATTAGCGGTAATGCGCGCTCGGGTTGCTTGCCAAAAACAACATCAACATTTTTAAATTCAATCATTTTATTAAGTCCTGTCGTTTATTTACTTTTAAATATGCGGTCAAGCATGATGGCAACTAATACTATGGCGAGTCCAGCTTCAAAACCCGTCGCAATATTGACCGTATTAAGTGCCCGTACTACGGGTTTACCTAAACCGTCGGCGCCGACTAAGGCTGAAATAACGACCATTGATAAACTCAGCATGATGCATTGGGTAATGCCCGCTCGAATACTTGACATAGCCGCAGGAATTTCAACTTTTAAAAGCAAGCTGCGCTTAGTGCAGCCAAACGCCCGACCAGCTTCCAGCAACTCGAGTGGTACTTGGGAAATACCTAAGTGGGTCAGCCTAATAGGCGCGGCGATAGCAAACACTATGGTCGAAATAAGACCCGGTACCACGCCCAAGCCAAATAAAGTTAACGCTGGAATAAGATACACAAAAGGGGGAATAGTCTGCATTAAGTCGAGTAACGGCCGTATAAAGCGGTACAACTTAGGACGATGTGCTGCGGCAATGCCAATCGGCACACCCAGTAAGACGCAGAATCCTGTGGCGTAAATAATTAAAGAAAAGGTTTCAATGGTTTCTTCCCAATAGCCAAGATTCCAAATCAGCAACAAGGACAAAACAAAAAAAGCGGTAACGGCTTTATTACGCTGTTGCCAAAATATCAAACCCGCAACAATAATAATAAATAACCAGGGTGGCAGCATTGATAAAAAATCCACCAAACTTTCAATCATGATATCCAGCACCATGGAAATCGCATCAAAAAAAGCACCGCAGTAGGTAATTAGCCCGTCCATCATAGTCTCGGCCCACTGACCAACAGGTAATTTATGTTCTGTTATAAAATTCATATTTTCAACGCCGTTTAATAAAAAAATTCAGGTTGACGATTGCCAACCTGATATAAAAATTAAAGCTTTAAATAGGCTTTTACGGCAGATAAAGCAGGCTTACCATCGATAGTGTTAACACCTTTCAACCATGCATTTAAAACAGATGGATTATTTTTTAGCCAATCTGTTGCCGCGTCTTCTGGCTTTTTGCCCTCATTTAAAATAGCAGCCATGACTTCATTTTCAGCTGCCAGGGTAAAAGTAAGGTTGGTTAATAATGTGCCAACATTCGGACAGGCTTGGGTGTAACCTTGACGAACATTGGTGTACACACTTGCACCGCCAAAATCAGGACCGAAAAAATCATCACCGCCCGATAAATAAGCAATATCAAAATTGGCATTCATTGGGTGGGGTGCCCAACCTAAAAAGACGACCCAGTTGTTGCGACGTGTTGCACGTTTAACCTGCGACAACATACCCGCTTCGCTGGACTCGACGACTTCAAAGTCTTTTAGACCAAAGGCATTTTTAGTGATCATATCCTGGATGATACGGTTACCGTCATTGCCGGGTTCAATGCCGTAGATTTCGTTATCAAATTTATCAGCAAACTTAACAAGATCGGCAAAGCTTTGAACACCCGCATCATAAACATACTGCGGTACCGCTAATGTATATTTCGCACCGGATAGATTTTTGTGAATTGTTTCCACGGTGCCTGCTTCCCGGTACGCTTTAATATCATTTTCCATGGTCGGCATCCAATTGCCGAGAAACACATCGATGTCGCCATTTTCTATCGATTTATAAGTTACCGGTACAGACAACAATTGCGTATCGGTTTTATAACCCATCCCTTTTAATACGGTAGAGGTGATAGCGGTCGTTGAGGTAATATCTGTCCAACCTACATCAGAAAAACGAACTGTTTCGCATTGATCCGCAGCATTTGCTGTTAATGCGACGGTAGCCGCCAGCATGGTGAGTATTTTTTTGAGTTTCATAATCGTTCCTATTTTTTAGTTTGCGATATATAAAGACCATTGAAAAGATCGGCTAAAGAAATGCTTCTTCTTCGACGGCCAGACTTAAATAGGGTGCTTTATTCCTATAGCGAAAAAGTACCCCATTAATTTTAAACCTTAACTTGGCGTTTAGGCGCTTGTAATCGTTGACTGTTCTGCCAGTCATCGGCCACGGTGACTGGCGCTTTGCTCGGTGCAATAGGTGTTTTGCCTAAAATAATATCGGCTGCACGCTCAGCGACCATAATGGTTGGTGAATTCAGATTACCGTTAGGAATGGTTGGGAAAATTGATGAATCGACAACACGAAGTGCTTCGATGCCATGGACTTTCGTATCCGAGTTCACTACCGACATAGCATCTTCGCCCATTTTGCATGAGCAGGAAGGGTGATAAGCACTTTCAACTGAACTGCGAACAAACTGATCAATTTCCTGATCGGTCTGGATCGCAAGTCCCGGCTGAATCTCTTCGCCGCGGTATTCATCTAAGCTGGGCTGATTGATGATTTCGCGAGTTAAGCGAACACAAGCGCGAAATGCTTCAATATCATCCTGGTGCGATAAATAGTTAAATTGAATTTGCGGCGCAATATGGGCGTCGTTTGATACAATTTTCACCGCACCGCGGCTTTTCGGTTTATTATGACCGACGTGAACCTGGAAACCATGACCTGCAAAGGCTTCTTTACCGTCATAGCGCATGGCTGCCGGGAGAAAGTGATATTGAAGATCCGGCCATTCCAAACTCGCCTTTGAGCGAATAAAGCCACATGATTCAAAGTGATTGGTCGCACCTAAACCGGATTTATTCAATAACCAGCGTACCCCAATCAATAATTTGTTGAACGGGTCAATTTTACCGTTAAGCGATATCGGTTTTAGGCATTTAAATTGAAAGTAAAATTCCAGATGATCCTGCAGGTTTTTACCAACCCCCGGGAGCTCATGATGTTGCTCGATACCGGCTTGTGCCAGTGTATCGGCTTCACCAATACCCGACAGTTGCAGAATATGCGGTGAACCAATTGAGCCTGCACAAAGCAGAACTTCTTTATTACAGCGCGTATCGGTTAATTGACCTTTGACCTCATAACGCACTCCAACGGCTTTTTTACCTTCAAGCAATACTTTGTGCACTAGAGCATGAGTCACAACAGTCAGATTTTCGCGCTGCATGGCTGGTCTTAAATAGGCATTTGCCGTAGACCAACGCACGCCATTTTTAACCGTCATATGCATCGGACCAAAACCTTCCTGCTGCTGCGCATTGTAATCTGCAGTGGCTAGATAACCGGCATCCACACCGGCATTCACAAAGGCCTGGTATAACGGGTTTTTCATGTTATTGCCGTTATTCACAGCAAGTGGGCCAGTGTCTCCGCGATAATCATTGCCGCCAAAGGACCAGGTCTCAGCTTTTTTAAAATAGGGCAGACAATGAGCATAATCCCAATTTTTAGCGCCAGACTCCTGCCACTCGTCAAAATCACGTGCATGGCCGCGCACATAGACCATGCCGTTAATAGATGAAGAACCGCCTAATACTTTACCGCGTGGGCAATGCATGCGGCGATTATCCAAAAACGGTTCAGCTTGTGTTTCGAACTGCCAGGCATATTTTTTACTGTTCATCGGTATCGATAATGCGGTCGGCATTTGAATAAAGATACTCTTATCGCTGCCGCCGGTTTCTAATAACAGTACTTTATTATTCGCATCTGCCGACAAGCGATTGGCAAGTACACAACCTGCACTTCCGGCACCGACAATGATGTAGTCATATTGTGCTGTAGTCATATTTATTCCTTAAAACGGGCTGTCCAGTAACTGCATGCCGATATATACCGCTTTAATCTGGGTATAGGATTTAAGTGTTTCGCTGCCATTTTCGCGGCCGATACCGGACATTTTATAGCCACCAACCGGCATTTCAGCCGGAGATGCGCCAAAACTGTTAATCCAGCAAATACCGGCATCAATCTGATGTATCACTCGGTGAGCGCGAGTAATATCCTGAGTAAACAGGCCTGCCGCTAATCCTAAACGGGTATCATTTGCACGGCGAATAACTTCGTCTTCATCACTGAAGGTTAGGACAGACATAACAGGGCCAAATATTTCTTCTTTAGTTAATGTCATTTCGTCGGTGCAGTCAGAAAAAATCGTTGGCGCAACAAAATAGCCGTCCGGTGCATTGTCAGGCCGTAATGCTGTACCACCAGTTAGTAGGGTAGCGCCTTCGGCTTTACCTATCGCAATATAGTCGAGGACTTTTTGCTGATGGTCCTTGGAAATAAGAGGACCAAAGTTGGTCTCAGGATCCATCGGATCGCCGCAGATAATATTTTGCTCTGTACGCTCAACCAGACGCTTAATAAAACGTGGGTAAATATCGTCCTGCACAAATACACGGGTGCCGTTTGTACAGACTTCGCCCTGCGTATAGAAATTGCCTAACATAGCTGCAGAGACCGCATTTTCGAGATCGGCATCATTAAAAATAATCAACGGTGATTTACCGCCTAATTCCATGGTGACCGCTTTTAGTGAACCCGCAGCTGCTGCCATCACCTTTTTGCCAGTACCGACTTCACCGGTAAATGATATTTTAGCAATATCTTCATGGTTAGTGAGCCAGGCGCCAACACGGCCATCGCCTTGAACAACGTTAAACACACCATCGGGCACACCCGCTAAAGTGAATATTTCGGCTAAACGCATTGCACCACGCGGTGTTTCTTCCGACGGTTTAAAAATCATTACATTACCGCAAGCTAAAGCCGGTGCGGCTTTCCAGCAGGCAATCTGCAGAGGATAGTTCCATGCACCGATGCCTGCACAAATGCCCAGAGGCTCGCGGCGAGTGTAATAAAAATCATCACCAACTTGCTGCTGATTACCTTCAATGCTCGGGGCAAGACCTGCAAAAAATTCAATGGTATCCGTACCTGTAACGACATCAACAACCGATGCTTCCTGCCATGGTTTACCGGTATCCAGTACTTCACCCTCGGCAAGCTCATCATTGTGTTCACGCAATAACGCCACGGCCTTAAGCAGAATACGACTGCGCTCGATCGGGGTCATTTTTGACCATTTGGCAAAACCGGATTTAGCACTCTCGATGGCGGCTTGCTGGACTGCTTGATCAGCTGTTTCAACTAAGTAGCTAACCTGACCCGTCGCAGGATTGATTACTTCAAATGTTTCACCGCTGTTATTGGCTATATATTGACCGTGGATATAATTTTGATAAACGACTAATGATGACATTAATTTTCTCCGTGTTGCGCGATAAGAGCCTTAATAAAGGCTTTAGATAATATTTGGGCTTGTTTGAAATCTTCTTCGGGTGTTGAACTCAGCGCACTGCGCAGCCAGAAACCATCAATCATTGCTGCGCTTTGTTTCGCGGCATTCATTGCGGTGGTTGCAGGTAAAAGCTGTTTAAAAGAAAAAAGCAGGTTGCTGTATAAACGCTGGTTATTGATATGTTGAAATCTTGCCAGTCCCGGATCATGCATTGCCTGGGCCCAGAAACTTAACCATGTTTTAGCCACTGCTTCAGATCGTTGTAACTTGGTAAAATTGGCTTCAACAATCATCGAAAGTCTGACCGCAGGAGACAGTGTTTTTCCCGATGTCCTGACCAGTAATGCCTGCTTTAATTGATCGATAAGATATCTAAGGGTTGCTTCTATTAAACCCTGTTTGCCGCCAAAATAATGGCTGATGATCCCCGATGACATTCCCGCTAAACCACTGATGGTGTTAATTGTTGTGTGCTGCAGCCCATGACGTTCAACAGATACCAGCGTGGCATCAATAAGTTGCTGTTGCCTTAGCTTTTTCATCACTGGTCTTGGCATATATAGCTTCCCTGTGGTGTTGGAAATATTGTTGATTGAACGTTCAATTAATCGCTATCCTAATGATTCGTGCCCTAACTATCAAGTGTTAATTAAATGTTATTAGAATTGATTAGTCGTTAATTTAATGTAATGTTTCATGAAAAAATAATAATAAATTGCTTGGATATGTTGAATAATGGGGCTTGTGGCATGTTTGTGAAAATAAAAAATAATTTAATAGTTACAAAAAAATGATTTAGGCTGTAACTATTTTTGGGGGCTAATAGTTAAAAAACAGCTGAAAATCTGTTCTTTAAGCAAATAACATCGATTGTATTGAATGAAAAAGGGGGGAGACACAGCCTTAATTGTGGTGTAAAAATATACAGGTTGCAGATAAGTCTAGCTTTCCACCGGCGGTCGTACCAGCATAGATTGTTGGACTCCGCCTCTCGATGCCACAGCAATATTTACGAACAAAGTGGTCTCTTTTTTGTGCGCCTAAACAGATCCGCTAATGATTGTGACGAGTATAAATTGTGTTTATATTCAGCAGGGACCTTTGTTGCTTCTATGGTTATTTCGAGGTTAAAACATACCAATAAGTAACATTCTGTAACTAAGTATAACGAATTGATTTAACCAAGATTATTTTCAGAGGTTAAGGTGTTTGGTGGAAAATGCACTTTGAATCGATATCCTATGCTAGGAAGGTGCGGAATTCTGGAAGTGCAGAGTTGTAAAAAACCTAAGACTTCCGTACATTTTAGGCATTTGAGCGATTATTAATAGTGGACTGTAAAAGTGGTGTTACCTTTAGTTATTATAAGTAAAGGTAACACGGCGAACAAACACTGAGATTGAGGCCTGTTTAGTGGTTAACGCTGTCCGAGCTAATAACAAACTATTTTTTTTTAATAGGTATTAATGGAGCACCAGCAGGGCCGATTATCAGCTAAATATTTTCTTATAACACCATGAAAATAAAGACTTTGATGGATATACCTACAGGATTATGTGTAAAACTGTCGCTGCACTAAGTGCAGTAAAAGTTAACTAAGATCTAGCCAAAATTGTTCGGCCTAAAAATAGAAATAAGAGAGGTTTTAGTTTACTAATTAATCGGAGAATTTATGAAATCTATATTAATAAGGTTGCTTAGTGTAAGCCTGTATTTTTTCTCTTCTGCAGAGAGTCATGATGAAAAAATAAAACGAGCAGAACTCGCTGCACAAACCGATCTGAGTGCTAAAGCTACTGTGTGGATACAGAGGGCTCTGTCCCCAAAGAGGGGCGAGCTGATTGGCATTGTTTACCTGGAATCCTACTTATTCTAGGAGATCTTCATCCAATGTGTAACGACTCGTTCTGGTCGAAACTATTAAAAGCGGCTTCAACCGCTGTGGTTTTTGAAACGGACCGCATTGGTACCTCATATATGTTACAGACTGATGCGTTGGTCAGTAATATCAATTCCGGCGCAAAGGATCCTAATAATGGTGAGCAGTGGATTCAAGAGGGGCCACACATTATGTGAGGCGTACCTAAGCAGTTATTGAAGGGTGTCTCCGATGATTTCTATAACGGAGGTCCGTATGTAATGTGGAAAGATACTCCCTATGCCCACATTATGGTACCAATCAAAAATAAATAAACCGCGTGTTTTACTCAAAGAATCAGCGTCTATATGACTCTTTTTTTTGGCAAGTCTTAATCTGTGTTAACGAAGTGCACCTGTTTATTGTGCTGCACTGCGAAACTGTAACTCTGCCAGATGCGCATATAAGGCATCCGTGCGCATAAGCTCTGCATGGCAGCCAATCGCTCGAATCCTGCCATTATCAATAACCACAATGCGTTTTGCCTTGACCACCGTGGCTAAACGATGTGCGATGATAAGAGTAGTGCGATTGTGCATTAATTTTTGTAAACTCTGCTGCACCAGTCGTTCACTTTCGGCATCCAGCGCACTGGTTGCCTCATCTAACAGCAGTATGGGTGGATCTTTAAGAATAGCACGGGCGATGGCAATGCGCTGTTTTTGACCGCCCGATAAACGCACACCTTTTTCGCCTAAAAAGGTATTATAACCTTCTGGTAATTGAGAAATAAAAAGATCGGCAGAGGCGGATAGCGCCGCTGCCCGCACCTCGTGATCGCTGGCAGCCGGACGACCATAACGAATATTTTCCAGTGCACTGGTCGCAAATACGACGGTTTCCTGAGGGACAACGGCCATGACCGAACGCACATCGATCGGATCTGCCGCGCTTATATCTATTCCGTTGATAGAAATACAGCCCGATTGCAGATTGTAAAAGCGTAATAGAAGCTGGAAAAGGGTACTTTTTCCTGCCCCGGAGGG
>JBLHWW010000045.1:0-22154 GCA_047629075.1 Psychromonas sp.
ACTTATTGCAGCAGAAAGTATTGCCGCAGAGCAAAACACGCAGAACGATATTGTTATTTCCGCCAGCCGCGTCGAAACTAAACGTATAGAAAGTGGCAGCTCAGTGATTGTGCTCGATGCACAATATATAAAAGAAAACCAGGCGCGCACTGTGGCTGAACTACTACAGGATGTACCCGGTGTGAGTGTCAGCAACAGTGGCGGTTTAGGTCAACCCACCTCGGTCTTTATTCGCGGAGCCGACTCCAATAAAACCTTAGTGATTATTGATGGTATTGAAGTCAATGATCTAACAACCCCTGGTGGTGGTTATGATTTTGCACATTTAACAGCCGATAATATTGAGCGAGTCGAAGTGTTAAAAGGCTCACAAAGTGCGCTCTGGGGCAGCGATGCCATGGGCGGCGTGATTAATATCATTACCAAAAAAGGAAAAGCAGGTTTTCATCCAACTGCGACCTTCGAGGTTGGTGAAAATAATTACCATAAAGAAAACATTAGCCTCAGCGGTGCGCAAGGTGACAGCCACTATGCACTTTCTATCAGCAACCTAGATACTGAAGGAATCAATGCAAACATAATTGAAGCTGATAATGACAGTTATAAAAACCAAAATATCACCCTAAAAGCAGGCCATCAATTTACCAATATTTTTGCAATGGATACTGTACTGCGTTACAACGACGCAGAAGGTGAGTATGACAACATTTTTCCAACTGAAACTACCTCTGATTCTGGTTACTACTCCACAAGCCTGCAACGCCAAGCAAAATTAAATACCCATCTGGGTTTGCTGAACAATCAGTGGCAAAACCGTCTTTCTGTTGCCTTGTCTGATTCTGAAAGAGAAATATTTTCAGGCAGTACAAGTACATATAAATATGAAGGCGAAAAAATAAAAACAGATCTGCAAAGTGACTACTACTTCAAGCCAATTAATGATTATACTCAGCGCATCACCTTTGTGGCCGAGCATGAAAATGACAAGTATAAAGATACATCCTCTGAATACAAAGTAGAAACATCTGGGGTTGTTTTGGGCTATGGTGCGGATTGGCAAAAAATGGTGTTTGTTAATGCTGCCGTTCGTCAGGATTTTAATGATAAGTTTGACGATACCACCACCTACCATCTTGATATTTCTGCCTGGGTAAGCGACGGTACACGTGTCCATGCCAGCCATGGTACGAGTACGAAAAACCCGAGCCTTTATCAATTATATGATGGGTACTCTGGTAACCCAGATCTAAAACCGGAAGAAAGTCTTAGTTGGGATGCCGGTGTAGAGTATAACTTTGTTGATGCCGATGCTTATGTCGATCTGACCTATTTTGATTCTCGCTATACCGATATGATCGATTGGGATGGCACATATGTGAACCTTGATAATAAAGCGACTGCTCGTGGTATTGAACTTACCAGCAAAGTAAAAATGAGTAAAAAATTACGTGTGAATAGCGGATACACTTTTATGGAGACGAATGACGGTGACGATAATGAACTGGTTCGTCGACCAAAACATTCAGCCAGCATTAATGCCAATTATAAATACACCGATAATCTAAGTGCCAATATAGGTGCCCGTTATACTGGTGAACGTATAGACAGTGATGATTCAACATTGACTAGCTATACGGTTGTTAATATTGGTGCTGCTTACCAAGTGCACGAACATTTCACTATTAATGCCCGTCTGGAAAATGCGCTTGATAAAGACTATCAAGAGGTTAGCGGTTATAACACCGCAGAGCGTACTGCCTATGTTGGCGTAAGCTTTCAATAATTTATAGTTGAATAAAAGAGGGTGAAATGAATAATCTAAAACTAGTCGTTTTCACCCTTCTTTTAGTATTTTTTATTACGCTGATCCACTTTCAAAAAGGGCAATTATTTGCCCTTTTTGACCAAGGTTTGGGTAACTTTACCACCCAAATACAGGGTCAGGATTTCCCCAAAACATTGATAGATACCACGGGTATTAAATTTATTTTAAAAAAACCACCCGTGCGCATTATTTCAGCCACTTTAGCGACGGATCATATACTTTCAGGTTTAATCAACCCGCAACGTTTGGTTGCAGTGAGCAGTTATGTTGATACGCCCAGTATGTCCAATATTGTTGGTTTTTTTGATAAAAGCATTTACCGCACACAGGGAGAAATTGAATCTATGCTCGCGCTGCAACCTGATTTAGTGTTTGTCGCTTCCTACAGCAATCCTGAAACCGTGCGTTACCTACTGCGCAGCGGCATTGCCATTGTGCGTCTCAGCGAATTTAATTCTTTTGCCGATATTTTTAATAATATTCGCATTATCGCCAATGTCACCGATACAAAAGCCACGGGCGAGGCCATGATTGATGCTCTTCAAAAACGCATCGCATTTATTAAAATGCAGGTAAAAGATAAAAAGCCGCCACGCGTATTATATTACGACCTCAACGGTTACAGCGTCGGCGGAAACTCCTTAATGGATGAAGCGATTCAACTCTCCGGTGGTTTTAATGTTGCCAAGGGTATTATTGCCGACGGTGAAAATAAAATCAGTGAAGAGCTGGCTATTTCATTGCAACCCGATGTGATTGTAATGAACCAATGGGTTTTTAACCAGACAGATGAGCAGGCCTCACCAAGCACTATTTTAAAAAATAAAAGAGCTTGGAAAGATGTACCCGCAGTGAAAAACAATCACATTTATGCCGTCCCTGGCACTTGGCTCAGAAGTGTTTCCCAACACCGTATTAAAGGCGTTGAGGCGATAGCTCAACTGCTGCATTCAAAAATCAAACGTTATTCAGAGAATAACTATGTTCACTAATTTAACCAGCATACGTTTAGTGCTAATGATCTTAATGCTGCTGGTTATTGTTCTGACTATATTAGGCGTGTTACAGGGCCCTGCTGATATTTCATTAAGTCATATTGGCGCTATTTTCAAACAGACACTGTTTGCTGCATCAGACAGTGATATTCCTAACTGGCAGCACAGCATTATTGTTGATATTCGTTTGCCACGCGTTATTATTGCCCTGTTTGCCGGGGCAAGTTTAGCGTTATGCGGACTGGTGATGCAGGGGATGTTCCGTAATCCTCTGGCGTCTCCTTCTGTATTAGGCGTTTCATCAGGAGCATCATTAGGGGCTGTAATAGCGATTTATCTGGGTTTTTCCCTTATTTCCGCCTGGGCTATTCCACTGTTTGCTTTTATCGGCGCTGGTATTTCCTTAAGCATTGTTTACCGTGTGGCCTCCAACAGAGGGCAAACCAATGTGGCTACCCTGCTACTTTCAGGTGTCGCCATTAGCGCGCTTAATGTGGCTGCCACCTCTTTGTTGTTGGCTTTATCTCTGAGTAATTGGGATGTGGCACGAATGATTATTTATTGGACCATGGGCGGACTTGACGGTCGCACCTGGGATCATGTTTTTATTATTCTGCCGATTGTCCTAAGCGGGTTTGTATTGCTGCTATTTTATAGCAAACAATTAGATCTGTTATTGTTAGGTGAGCAGCATGCTCTCTCGGTAGGCGTTGATGTGCGCAAAACGCGGCGTAATCTTTTAATTATCAGCAGTGCGATGGTTGGGGCATCGGTTTCGGTGGTCGGTGGAATAGGCTTTATCGGCTTGGTTGTGCCGCATATTTTACGTTTGTTATTAGGCCCCGAACACCGTTATTTGTTGCCCGCCTGTTTATTTGGCGGGGCAATCACCCTGCTTGGCGCAGATCTGTTTTTAAACAGCTTTTTTAGTGAGCAGGCTATTCCATTAGGCGTGGTGACGGCCGCCTTAGGGGCTCCTTTTTTTCTGTTTCTTTTAATTAAACAACGTTTTGTTTTAAGTTAGTGGAGCCTTATTTATGTCACCTTTAAGTTGTACCAAGCTTGCTTTTTCCTATGATAAAAAACCGTTATTAACCGATATTGATTTAGACTTTAAAACCGGCAAATTTGTCGGCTTGATCGGTGCCAATGGGTCGGGTAAAAGTACCCTGCTGCAGTTGCTGTTAGGCTTGATAAAACAACAATCGGGGGCAGTGACCCTTAATGGTGTCGACATTCATGCGCAAAAGCGGCGCGCTATCGCCAAACAGTTAGCCTTTGTGCCGCAGTCGATTGAGCTGCCCTATGCTTTTACCGTACAAGCTCTGGTCGCGATGGGACGAAACCCCTACCTAGGCGCCTTTGAGTTAGAAACAGCCGAAGATACCAGGCTTATCCAGGAAGCGATGCTGAAAACTGATATAATCCACCTTAAAACGCGCTCGGTAACCACCTTATCCGGTGGCGAAAAGCAGCGGGTTATTATCGCCCGCGCATTGGCTCAGCAAGCTCCCACTATTTTACTCGATGAGCCGATCGCAAGCTTAGATATATGCCACCAGATAGAAACCCTGCAGTTAATACAATCACTGACCCAATCTGGAAAGTTAGCCATCACCGCACTTCATGACCTTAACCTTGCGGCAAGCTATTGTGATCGTTTAATATTGCTCGGGGATAGGCAGTTCAATGATCGCTCAGGAAAGGCTAATTCAGGGCGAACTATTATTGCAGATGGCACGCCTGAACAGGTACTTGATCAGAAAAATCTAGCCACATACTTTTCCATTAATGCTGATATAATCAAAACCAATGATAAAATCAGTTTGGCAAATATCAGTCCGGTTAAAAAATATCTGGGCAACGATTAGCTAACGTTTAATCGTCTTTTATGTAACGCATTAGCATTGATAATAGAAATAGGAATAAATAAAGTATGGCAATAGACAGCACAACCATTATCGCGGCCATTTTTTCTGTTGTGCAGCAACTCAATCAAGCGATGCCGTTATGGTTTCAACAGGGTGGTCTGATAATGTGGTTGTTACTATTAACTTCTTTTTTAACCACTGTTGTCACTCTGGAACGTTGTTTTGTTTGGCTCCATTACTACTTTAAGAAAGAACATTTGCCGCTGCTCGATTGTTTTGCCTATTTAAATAAAAAAGAAAAAACCAATGCGCTGCTGGCATGCCAACGCTTAAATACACCGGCTTTAAATATGTTGGCATTTGGTATCAATGCTCTGCCATTTTCGCCCAATAACAAAATGGAATCCTACGCAGAACGGAAAATACACAATATGTCCCGCGGGCAAACTTTACTCGATACCGTGATAACCCTTGCCCCGATGCTGGGCATTTTAGGCACAGTATTGGGTATTATTCACTCTTTTAATATTCTAGGTGTACAAGGCGCTGATAATCCCACCGAGGTTGTTGCAGGTATCGCCCAGGCTTTAGTATCAACTGCGATGGGCTTATCGGTTGCACTATTGGCATTATTACCCTTCAATCTATTTCGCTCTCTACTGCAAAAACTGACTCTACATTTAGAAGGTGTGGGCAGCGAGTTTTATCATATTTGTCATCAGAAGAGCCTGATCACCAATGAGCTCAGTGATATTATGAAAACTCAAGAACGAAGAAGTCGTACAGCCAAGGATAACGAGCAGGAGTTTAAGTACGCAGTGCAGAAAGACAATGAAATGCCTTATCATTACGAGTTTAAAGAGGGGTCAGATGAAGTAAAAGTTAATCTTCATGATGAGATGAGAGAGCTTAATAAAACCTCGCAGGAATCACTTTTCGAGATGTATACCAGCGCCATTGATAAAGAGAAGGAATATTTTGGCGTTGATGAGCTTAAATTACAAAAGCGCCAAGAGACTGACCAGCAGGCACAAAAAGAGTCTTTCAGGAAAAATACTCGATGAAATTAAGCAACAAAGGTTTGCAACAACCGGCCCGATTTGAGTTATTACCTTTGCTTGATGTGATTTTTTTATTACTGATTTTTTTTATTTTTGTCATGCTTAAAATGACCATGCAAAGCAGTATCAATATTGAATTACCGCAGTTAGTTGATAACAGCCAACAAACTGAGGAGCTATTAGTTATTAGTATAAACAGCAAAAATCAGATTTTTATTAATGAAAAAATAACCACAGAAGCACTAATGTTGGCGCAAGTGATGACTTTACAAAAAAAGCAAAAAGAGCAGAAATTACCCATATTAATCCGAGGTGACAGGCAATCCGATTTAGGTGTCGCTTTGTCAATTTTGGATAAACTACGCTTGTCTGGGTTCCAACAGGTTGCTTTTGCAACCGAAAAAGACCAATAAAATGACGGTAGTGCATGAAAATAATTAGCGCTTATTTCCCTTTTCTTATTATCAGCCTTGTTTTTTATGGTTATATTTTTATTTATATTGATCAACCCAAGCGCATCACAACACCGCCACTCAATTCCGGAGAGCAATCAATTCAAGTCCAGTTTATTTCCCAACCTGACAAACTGGAGGAGCAGCCCAACCGTCAGGAAACAGTCGTTGCATCGCGACCAGAAGTTGCAAAAGCAGTAGAAGCTCAGCCAAAAAAGACAACAAAAAGCTTAATGCTTTCTGAATCAGACGTTAAGTTAGGAAAGCAGACCTTACTGAAAAGTCTTGCACAGCCTGGCAGCGATAATGAGGCGAATTTAAAAGCAAACGTTTTTTACCAGAAACCGGCAATGGACAAAATAATTAGCAAGGAAAAAGAGCAACCGAGTAAAATCGAAAAAAGCCCCGAAGTCACCCTCTTACCACCAACAAGCAGCAGTGCGACAAAGAAGACGGTTGTAAAAAAATCCCCCTCGGAAAACAGCACGTCTCCCATTAGCAGCACGGAAAATCAAGGCGTATTGCAGGAAGCTATTGTCGTTTCCGGCCGCAAACCCGTTTACCCACAACGCGCTATTTTGCGTAGCCAGCAAGGCCGGGTAGTAGTTAAATTAATAGTCACCAAAAAAGGTTGGCCCAAAAACCCTAAGATACTGACTTCTAGCGGATTTTCCCTTTTGGATGATGCTGTACTGGCATTTATTAACCAAGAATTGTTTATGCCCGCGCTACAGGGCGAGGATAAAGTAATTTCAGAACAGCTTTTTGCTTTTCGGTTTGAACTTAATTAGTGATCCACTGAATGGCTGAATACAACGCACACCTTAAGCCTAAAAACCTGAAGGAGAGCGGGCTGAACTTGCCTATTTTCGATTCGGCATAAGCATTAATTTAAATGCCTAGCAAACCACTTGAAGAGAGATTATTGACTATCGATCAGATATACAGGGTTATAACTGTTTAATAAAAACCGCTTAATGGTAAGCTCAGTGGTTTTTATATTGACGATATAAATTAAATTATCGGTTATTATAAATTATCAGGTCCGACACGGACTATTAATTTACCAAATTTTTCACCCTGCAGCATTCCGATAAAGGCAGATGGTGCATTTTCTAAACCATTGACAATCTGCTCTTTATATTTAATTTTTACAGCACTTACCCATCCACTCATCGCTTCACTGAATTCATTATAACGATCAGCATAATCGTCAAAACAATAAAACCTTGCGCTTTAATACGCTTCACTAACAAAGTATTCATCAGCATAGAAAGTCTATCTGAGCGATCAGGAAGCTCGGTAGCATTATATTGCGAGATTAAACCACAGACTGGATCCGTGCTTTAGTATTTAATAATGGGAAAATAGCATCAAAAACCTTACCACCAACATTTTCAAAGTAGACATCGATACCATCATCGCAGGCCTTGCTTAATTGCTCCACTAAATTTTCTGATTTATGATCCAGACAAAAATCACCTCGGACGGCTGCGGCAACCGGGCGAGAGCTCAATAAAAATTAGCGATTGACTTATTTAGTTTGACTCATAAAGAATTCCTATCAGTGCTCGGATCCCTTGCAGTGATAGTCACACTGAAAGGGACCTCCGACTAAAGTATCGGACAAGAGAAAATAATTATTAACTTGCTTGTTCTAATATTTGGCGACTGATTTCAAGGTTAATTTCTTTCTTTTCACCTAGTGCCACCATGCCGTGAGCTTCAAGATTAGTCATTAGGACATCAATATCGGCTGCGCCTAATTCGATATCAGACAAGCGAACAGGCATCGCCATCTTCTGGAAAAAATCTTCGGTTAACGCGATAGCTTGATCAATTTTCTGCTCTTCACTGCCCTGCGTGATATGCCAAACACGTTCTGCATACTGCAGCAGTTTTTCATGCTTCGCTGTCCGGCGCACTTTCATTAACGCGGGTAAAACAATCGACAAAGTACGGGCATGGTCAATCTCATAAGCACCTGTCAGTTCATGGCCTATCATATGGGTAGCCCAATCTTGAGGTACACCGGCACCAATCAAACCATTCAAGGCCATAGTAGCAGACCACATAATATTAGCGCGGACGTCAAGGTTCTCTTTCGTTTCTGCTTGCAGCGCTTTAGGCCCTTCTTCAATCAAGGTTTGTAATAAACCTTCCGCAAAACGATCTTGTACTTTTCCATTAACACTATAAGTAAGGTACTGCTCCATCGTATGGATAAAAGCATCCACCACACCGTTGCTGATTTGTCGATCCGATAACGATAAGGTGACTGCCGGATCTAACACGGCAAATTGCGGGCGCACGGCAGCACTTGAGAAGGGTAATTTATTACCGTCACGTGTGACCACGGCGTTAGTATTTGTCTCCGAACCGGTTGCCGGTAAGGTAAGCACAACACCAAGAGGTAACGCACTTTCTATCGGCTGTTGTTTCGCCAGAATATCCCAAGGATCATCACCTGCAAACAGCGCCGCTGCGGCAATAAATTTACAACCGTCAGCCACGGAACCGCCACCGACAGCCAATATATAATCTATAGCATGCTCTTTAATCACAGCCTGTGCTTTCATTAAAGTATCGTACTTCGGATTAGGCTCAACACCTGAAAATTCAAACCAAGTATGATCTTTTAATGCATTGACCACTTGATCATAAACGCCATTATTTTTTATGGAACCACCACCATAAACAACCAAAACCTTGGCATTCTTTGGAATTTCCGTAGAGAGTGTTGCGATTTGACCTTCACCGAAATGAATACGGGTCTGATTTTGAAAACTGAAATTTAACATATTACTTCCTATTATTATTGGCAATCTAAGCAACTTACTTAAGTTGCTTAAGTTGCCCACATTTGAGTCGCTATTGTTTAAGTGACTATTATTTAAGCTACTTTTATATCGCCAGATGCTTTATTAATTTTTCTGCAGCTAATGCTGAACTGGCCGGGTTTTGCCCCGAAATAATCAGCCCATCCTGTACTGCAAAAGCGCCCCAATCAGCACCTTTTTGATATTCTGCACCGCGTTTAACAAGTTCGTCTTCCAATAAGAAAGGTACAATATCAGTTAACTGTACGGCTTCTTCTTCGCTATTGGTAAAGCCTGAAACCACTTTACCTTTAACTGCAAACTCTCCGTCGCTGTTTTTAACATTCAGCAACGCTGCAGTGGCATGACATACCGCTGCAACAGGTTTGCCGGAAGCTAAAAATGATTCAATCAAACTAATTGAATCAGTATTTTCCGTTAAATCCCATAGTGGGCCATGACCGCCAGGGTAGAAAACGGCGTCATAATCTTCTTCATTAAGGGTGGCTAGCACTTTGCTGTTCTTTAATTGCACCTGCGCGTCGTTATCTTCGGCAAAACGTCGGGTCGAGTCAGTTTGAAAGTCTTCAGTATCACTATTTGGATCAATAGGTGGCTGTCCACCGTCTGGTGAAGCTAGAGTAATTTCGACGCCTGCATCTTTAAAGATATAATAAGGGGCAGCAAGCTCTTCTATCCAAAATCCGGTTTTGTTGCCTGTATTGCCGAGTTCAGAGTGTGAAGTTAATACCATTAATATTTTTTTAGTATTCATATTTTTTATATCCTTTGTGTAACCTGAAATAGATTGTTTGTATGTAATTAATTGTATGTATGTAATTAATCGACTTGGACAGTGTATGCCCGTGTGGTGATTTTAACAATGCAGACATAATTGACATCATTGTTAGAATAATTGATACAATACACCAGTATTTAATAATAGAGAGAAATGATGGATATTTCATTTGAGCAACTAAAAAGTATGATTGTTTTTGCCCGGGTAGTAGAGCAAGGCAGTTTAAGTGCTGCAGCCAAACATATTGGTTTATCGCGTGCCGTGGTGAGTTATCACATTAAAAAGCTTGAAACTCATTTAGCGATTAAACTGCTTAATCGTTCCACCCGATCTATTACCTTAACGGAAGCGGGTTCACAATATTACCAACGCTGCAGAGTTATTGCCGAGCAGGCTTCAGCCGCTCACCAGCAGATTGAAAATTTAAAAAATGAACCGGAAGGCCTGTTAAAAGTAACCTGTCCGGTCAATCTGGGTCTGCAAATTATAGTCCCGGCATTAAATGCTTTTCGAACGCTTTACCCTAAGATCGATCTGGATCTTAAACTCACCGATGAAGTAGTGAATGTTATTAAAGAGGGGATAGATCTTGCTGTTCGCGGTGCCCCCTTACCAGATTCCGGTTTACAGGCCAGTAAACTTTTCAGTCTAAGCACCTGTTTATGTGGCGCGCCCACGTATTTTAAAAAGCACGGTTATCCAACCACTCCTGCTCAGTTAACTGCCCATGAGTGGGTTATCTACAAACTCACCTCCAGTACGATCGAGTTAAGCAAAGGTAGTCGATCATTCAGTATTAAAGTCAAAGGGGGAATCAGTACTAATAATGCCGCCGCACGCACCGCTTTTGTTGAAGGCGGGCATGGGTTAGGCCGTATTCCAATCTATGATGCCTGGCCAAAAATACAAGCAGGCACTCTGGAATCAGTGCTTGGTGAATACCAACTTAATGATATTGATCTTTATGGAGTATTTCCATCCGGTGGCGCGGAATCTAAAAAACTGCGCTTATTAATTGATTATTTAAAAACCTTTTTCACTCAGTACAAAGATCTTGCTCAGGGCGTTAAATTGTAAAGGATGATTTACCAGAAAATTAGATCTTCCTGTAAATCCTTATTTTCGGTGAAAAAGATTATAGAGATCAAACCCTCACCCACAATAAATCTTACATTTAACTAAAAGCATAAGCACATTAGTTTAATTAGCCGGTCTTATTTATCGAGCAGACGGCGGCATTTTTAATGTGTCACCAAAACTATTAAGACATTTTATGTTTATATCAAAAGAATTAATGAAGTGATCAATGATTGCGAAGGAAAAATCAGCACTAATAAGGCGTCAATTGCAGGAGATAGTTGTTCTCACTTCACAACTCACAACACAGTTAGGGATGATTTTAACCAGCAAGGGTGAACACTTTTTTAGTTCTTTTGGTATTATCAGGCAGCGGGTTCGATAGTGCCTTTAAAGGTCTTTTGTATAAAATCACGAATAGCTTGAGAATGATAAATTTCTACAAACTTTTTGTAACTGGCATTGTTTTTGTCTTCGTTTCTTACGGCAATCACCATTAAGGCTAACGGCGCATCTTTTGGCTCAAGAAAAATACCTTGTTTTTCAGGGTTTAAGCCAGCTGACATAACGTAATTCATAGTGATTGCTGCTGCATCCACATCGTCTAAACTTCTTGGTAATTGCGCCGCTTCAAGTTCGATAAATTCAAAATTCTTTGGATTATCAACTATATCCTTAATCCTTGCTTTATAACCAACATTGGGTTTTAGTGTAATTAGTTTTGAATCAGCTAAAAGAAGGAGACCTCTTCCTCCGTTAGTTGGGTCGTTAGGAATTGCAATTAGTGCATTATCAGGAAGATCCGTAAGGGAATGATATTTAGTCGAATAGAGCCCCATACGCATTAGAATCGATTTTCCTATAGGAACCAGATGCGTATCATTATTACTATTGTAGCTATCTAAAAATGGCTGATGCTGAAAACTATTAATATCTAAACTACCGTCAGCTAATGCTGAATTGGGGGTGATATAATCTGAAAATTCGATGACTTCAACTGTTAGCCCTTGTTTTGCCGCTTCCTTAGCCACAGCTTCAACCACTTGAGCATGAGGGCCTACCGTCGCACCTACCTTTAATATTGCACTGTTTTCTTGACTACAAGCCGTTAAGCCAATGAAAAGAAAGATAACGAATAACCATTGACTTACTTTTTTATATTGCTTCATAACATTCTCCATATCAACCATAAAGTGGACGTTTAGACGTCTAAATTCTTATCATATCATTACCTAATACCAAAACAACTAAAAAGATGATCTCCTTGTTGGTTAAAATTATCCCTAACTGCGTTGTGATTTTTATTCAAAACATATTATTTTTCAACATTTTGTGGTCAGCTAAAGCGGTTCAAAATCGTTCTATACGATTTTGTGAAGGAGAATAATACCAAACGCATTATTAAAGTGATCCGATTTAAAATTATCCCGGCAGTTTTGTGAGCCTGAATTTTTCCTTTGAAAAAATTGATAATAAATTTAATGGCGGTCTTATTTGAACACCAACTAGCACCAACCATGACAAAAGATGCATAGCTCATAGGGTGCATTTTATGCACCAACTATCACTGTCCGCGCTGCATAGAATACAACCTCCCAATAACATCATACGAAATGCATTATCCTATTCACTATTCACTATTCACTATTCACTATTCAAAGTCATCCCAGCGGCTTTTTGAGCGTAAATTTTTTCTTTGAAGTAACTGATCATAAATTTAATGCGTTTGGTATTAGTATTAATTTTTCCTTCGCAATCATTGCTCACTTCATTAATTCTTTTGGTATAAATAAAACGCAACTTCTTTCTAATGTTTTTTAACAGGCAGGATATTTAAGTTTTGCAGATGAAAAAGTTAAATGTAATCAATATACTCGGATAATTAAAGCGCTAGTGTATTCGGACTTAGGTTGGTTACAAAAAATCACCACACACTTCATCAAACTACGAAACGTTGTTGCCATTCTTTTTCATCAACGGAGTTAAAAAAGGAAAACACAAAATAATAACCAGCTTCTGTTTTAGCCTTTACTCTGTGTAGCGCTTAGCATCTCTGTGGTAGTTCCTTTAAGATTTTCACAAAAAATGCACCACGCACACTTGATCATCAAAATGAATGTTCGTATTTAAGCCCTAAGGCACTAGCCGCGGCAGATAACTTAATCCAGTGGCAATTCTGTCTTTTTGACCACTTCTCTTAATACAAAACTTGAATGTACACCGGTAACACCTTCGAGCTTAGTTAATTGCCCGAGTAAAAACTGTTCATAATGCTGCATATCGCGCACTACTACTTTTAACAAAAAATCAGCAGACTGCCCGGTTACAATTAAACACTCCATTACCTCAGGTAAAGTTACAATCGCACGTTCAAAGTTATCAAAACGATCCGGTGTATGGCGATCCATTGAGATACCAATCATAGCAATCAAGTTCAAACCCAGTACCGAGGGTTTTAATAAAGTGACATGTTTATCGATTATTCCCGATTCCTCCAGACATTTCACACGACGTGAACAGGGCGTTGGTGATAAGCCAACACGATCGGCTAATTCCAGATTGCTGATACGAGCATTTCCCTGCATCAGCCTGAGAATATTCTTGTCAATACGGTCTAACTTAATACGTTCCTGCATAAAATATCACCTGTGTAGAGTTTTTGTCTAATAATAGCATGTTAAATAGTTATTTATTGCACAAAAAGTTAAAAATAAGAGTTACTTTGCAACCACTCACTACACTATTCACTCTATAGTTAGTACATGAACAGCGAGCAAAGTTTCTTACCGGAAACGGGCGGTTAACTCCTTACCAAGGTGCACCAACTCGCTCTATAATTAGTACATGGATAGCGAGCAAAGTTTCTTACCGGAAACGGGCGGTTAACTCCTTACCAAGGTGCACCAACTCGCAAATTCATCTCTCCACTGCCAATGATTTACAAGGAAATGACTCGTGTCGAATATCAACTCTAGCTTTAACCATAAAAAATATCGCGCCTATTCATCCATTCCAAAAACCGATAGACGCTGGCCAGATCAAAGTATCAAAACAGCACCTCTATGGTGTAGTGTTGATTTACGCGATGGCAACCAAGCTCTGATTGAACCTATGAGCCCAAGCCAGAAGCTTGATATGTTTAAACTGTTAGTTGATGTTGGCTTTAAAGAGATTGAAGTTGGCTTTCCCGCAGCATCGGCACCTGATTTTGATTTTGTCCGGCAGTTAATTGAACAGGATTTAATTCCTGATGACGTCACCATCCAAGTATTAACGCAGGCACGCGAGCCTTTAATAGCACGCAGTTTTGCCGCTTTAAAAGGCGCAAAAAAAGCCATAGTGCACTTATATAACTCAACCTCAACGGTGCAGCGAGAACAGGTATTTAAAAAATCGCGCGATGAAATTAAAACCCTCGCCATACAAGGTGCGCGATGGATGCAGGATTTTGCGGCCGCTCAATCCGAGACCAAGTGGTCGTTTCAATACTCGCCTGAGAGTTTTACCGGCACCGAAAGAGATTATGCCTTAGAGGTCTGTGATGCTGTCATTAATGTTTGGCAGCCAACACTCGAAAACAAGGTAATTATTAATTTACCCTCGACGGTTGAGACATCAACGCCTAACGTCTACGCAGATCAAATTGAATGGATCTGCGACAATATCAGCCACCGCCAATCGGTCAGCATCAGCTTACATACTCACAATGACCGCGGCTGCGGCGTCGCTGCCGCTGAGCTCGGTGTACTGGCCGGTGCTGATCGTATCGAAGGAACATTACTTGGCAACGGTGAACGCACAGGTAATATGGATATCGTGACGATGGCGATGAATATATATAGTCAGGGCATTGATCCGCAACTCGATTTTTCCGATATGGATCGTATTATTGCAACCATTGAGCGCTGCACACAATTAGCCGTACACCCTCGTCATCCCTACGCCGGTGAATTAGTTTTTGCCGCTTTTTCTGGCAGCCATCAGGATGCGATTAACAAATGTATGGCGGTTGATGCGGCGCAGCGAATAGAGAAACCAGAAACACAATGGCAAGTGGCTTATCTGCCGATTGATCCGCGCGATTTAGGACGAACTTATCAGCAGGTTATTCGCATCAATAGTCAGTCAGGAAAAGGCGGAGTGGCCTATATACTGGAGCAGGACTACGGTATACAAATGCCGCGCTGGATGCAGGTTGACTTTAGTCCGCATGTACAACAGCATGCCGAACGCTCAGAAAGTGAAGTTTCAGCGACTATTATTCACGATATTTTTTCCCATACTTATTTAGCAGCACAGAAAACCGCCAGTATCGACAACTACCAGCTTAACCGTCAAAGTAACGCAGATAGTTTAGAGGCGCAGATACTCGATACTAATAACGGTGTAGTGACTATTAATGGTCAGGGTAAAGGGGTTCTGGATGCTTTTGTCAAAGGGCTAAGTGTGTCAATCGGAAGTGATATTGTATTAATCGATTATAGCGAACATGCCCTGCCAAGCAGAAAAGGGGCTGAAGATGAACAGGCTGAAGCGATCGCCTATGTTCAACTTAGCGTTCAAGGCGCGCGTTACTGCGCAGCGGCCAAGTGCCACGATATAGTCACCGCCTCTTTGCAGGCGGTACTTAATGCCGTTACCCGCAGTGGGGCTATCTGCCAACGTAGCAATGCAGAATTAGGCGCAGTGTAGCCGTAACTCTTTAACGGCTTAAAATCCGCTAAAAAAATGAATGATTAACTCTGTAACAGCGTGAATCATTCATTTAAAATTCAAATATGCGTATTATCAGCCACTTCTCTATCAAGATAAGCGAATTATAAACACGCCAGTTTGTACACTATTCACCTGTAGTGAGCGCGGGTCATTATAGTTCTTAAACCATAAGCTGACAAAAACTTAATGCTCACAGCCCTTGAATTCCCTACAATAGTGTTTCATCCTTTTTTAGTAAATCAATGCATATGTTGACAACAAGAAGGAAAAATAAACCATAAGCTGCCAAAATAAATTGAAATTCTTTAACAAAATCTAATCTTGTTAAAGGAAGCTGAATGTTATTGAATATGTGCAGTATTACAGTGCACTGAAGATTGACTCTTCGATTGGGTTAGAAAAACTTAAAACTT
Organism: Psychromonas sp.; assembly: GCA_047629075.1. Classification (GTDB taxonomy): domain Bacteria; phylum Pseudomonadota; class Gammaproteobacteria; order Enterobacterales; family Psychromonadaceae; genus Psychromonas. Next base: position 16,029 of record JBLHWW010000045.1, read on the forward strand.
AGATTAATAACACACTGAAATCACCGATTTTGATTCCTTAATATACTTACTGCCAACAATGCCTAAGCCATCAATTTAAATTTGCATTCATTACCCACCAAGCTTGGAATATAATGAACCTCTTTAAAAAGTATTAGCTTGTGTAATAAGAGGATTCAAGCTGTTTATTATTTTTTTACTTAGGTAATTTGTACCTAAAGCGAATTATAAACACACAAATTTATGGCCTGTTTTATTTTTCCAGAATAGATTAGTGAGAAATATTTTTATCTTATAAAAACAAATACTTACTCTGGCTTGTACTTTAGTAAAATCGTTTTTTCCCGCCCCAAAATTAACAACTTACTTCTCCAAAATGGCATGGTATTCTAGCTGATAAAGATAAAATTTATATATTGCTTATATATAAATCAATAATTAATTATATTGGCGCAGACTTTAGCTAGAAATGGATATTTTATAATTAGCAGTAAATTGTATGAACGGGGTATTTAGGTGAAGAATCAAGCAATAATAGAATCAGCGATTAAAGATTGTATCTATTCAGATGACTTATATTTTTATAAAAAGCTTAATAAGGTTGATTATAGAGACCAAGTAATTCAATCAGCATTAAATAAATCTATTGAGAAGTTTGCCTCAATAAATTTAGACATGAATATCCTCAATGGAAAAAATTGTTTTTCTATAACTGATTTGCCTACGAAACTATTAATAAGAAAGTTAGATAAAAACATAAGAAGTTTACTGCCAAATACAAAAAGTCGAGGTCAAATCACTCGACAAATAAAGCCATTCCTTAAAGAAGGGACTAAATACAAAATATATAAATTAGATATTAAGTCTTTTTATGAGTCCATCAATAAAGATTTTATTATTGAAAAGGTTTTACTTTCCGGATTAAGTAAGCAAAGTAAAATATTGATAAAGTCTTTCCTAGAATGTTTTTGGGCTAATGGTAATACAGGGATTCCTAGGGGGGTTGAAATTAGCCCTCCATTAGCTGATTTATTATTGGCCCCTTTCGATTTATTTATTCGAAATTTAGATGGCATCTTTTATTCCACTAGATTTGTTGATGATATATTAATTATCACGAATGGTCAGGAATGCCATCGAGAATTTTATAAAACATTACAAAATAATTTACCAATAGGTTTAACTTTTAATTACAATAAAAAAAGCATTATCAATGTCGAAGATCAAGGTATTTTAGGTTCTGAAGCGGCTAAATTTGATTTTCTTGGTTACGAATTTAAAGTAAAGAACCGCACCCTCTCTGGTAATAATGGTGCGAAGCATAGGACAAAGAAAGCTCAGTATCGAGAGGTATTCATTGATTTAACTGATAGTAAATTAAAGAAAATAAAAACTAAAATATCACGTTCAATTTATCTCTATCAAAAGCATGGTGATTTTTATTTACTCGTGGATCGGCTTGCTTTCTTGTCTTCAAATAGAAATATACTCAATAAACGAAATAATAAAAAGGTCGTAACTGGTTTTTATTATAACCACTGCTGTATTGATAAAGAGAGCAAAAAAACGCTCAAGTTAGACCATTTTTTAAAAAGTAAAATACTAGCTTGTAACACTCAAAGAAACCTTCCTTCAAAAAACTTATTATCTCAACAAGAAAAAAGAAGGCTATTAGAAAATAGCTTTGGCCGTGGTTTCAGAAGTGATAATTACAAGAGGTTTTCCCCTCAAAGATTAAGAGAGATAAAAGATGCCTGGAGATACTGAATGGCTACGGTAAAATTAGATAAAAAAGACTATCGACGCGCTTTATTAACAGATACTTTTCCGTCGGATGTACCTGTTATATTCAGTAATGATGGTTTGTATTTAAATAGCCACCGAGTAATTTCCAAAGGGCTTGATAGTACACTTTTTACTGTTTGTTGTGACCTCTACTCAAAATTTATTAATCCAGAAATAGAGCCGTTTAAAGACCATGCAGAGCAGATTAAACAAAGCTCACCTTTTAAATACAAAATAATTAAAGATGAAGTCAGCCTTAGAACATTATCTTTAGTACACCCTCGAGCTCAAATCAATTATGCAAATATATATCGAGATTATTCTGATTACATAATATCTCTGTGTGAAGGAGATGGATTTTCAATTAGAGCCCCAATGAAGCTTTGTAACTCTTTTTATGCTAAAGGTAAACAGAACAATTTTCATAATAAATATAAAGATACGGATATAGAGACCCTCGAGCATGAACTCCATCGAAAGCACGCTTCGTCATATTTTTCTTATAAAGGTTATGATCGAATATACAAGCTATACTCTTCGCCATTATATATAGAGCTAGAGAGTAAATTTCCTAATATGTGGTATTTAGATGTAGCTAATTGCTTTGATACCATTTATACCCATACAATATCCTGGGCAACCAAAGGTAAAGAATATATAAAAGATGGTCATATTCAGTGGTCTAATCAATTTTGCCAGAAACTTGATACGATTATGCAACGAAGTAACAATAATGAAACAAATGGTATACCTATAGGTTCGGAGTTTAGTCGAATTTTTGCTGAGATTTTGTTTCAGAGTCTGGATAAAAAAACCAAAAAAAACTTAAGTAATGATTTTGATTTAAAAATGGGAACTGATTACGTAGTACTACGTTACGTAGATGATTATGTGGTTTTTGGAGCAAACAATGAAACATGCAAATTAGTCTCAAAATCCATAAGTGATTGTTTATCTGAGTATAATTTATTCATCAATAAAGGTAAAACTTTAAAATACTTAAGACCATTCAGCACAGATAAGTCATATATCATTTCTCATTTATTAAGATGCTTAAATCAATTTGAGGAATCTTTATTTGACAAAGATGAATTGAAGAGGCGGAAATACAAACCAAGAAAAATCTACAAAAAACATAATTTCAAAAATAAATTTATTAGTGAAGTTAGAACTGTAGCTTCGAAAAGTAAAAAGGATGGTTACTCTGAGGTTTCATCTTACCTCATATCTTTCTTTTCAAAACGAATTCAATTTATCATTAGTAATTATGCCATTTTTTCAACTGAGAATGAGCATTATGCTCTAAGAGTTATAGAGTCATTTGAAATAATGACTGAACTTATGTTTTTTTATTATAAAGTTAATCCAAGTGTTACCTCTGCAAATAAAGTTTCAAAAACAGTCATTTTAATGACAGAATTTATGGAAGAAAATAGTTTTACTGACGCTTCTATAATGAAGGTTCTTATTGTTAGTTTAATCGAAAAAATGTCATTTGATTCGGATAAAGATGCACTACGAAATGGATATATTTCAATAGAAAAATTAAATGTAATTCTATCAACTAGTGATTTTGGCGAAATGTTTAGAATACCTAGTTCATATTTTGAAGGGATAGTAAGTCTCGAATCTAAGCTAAACTATTTTGAAATAATTTCCTTGCTTTATTATTTTAAAAATCATGATGAATACATTGAATTGAAAAAAATAGTGATGGGAAGCGTCTATAATTTGCTATCAGACTCAAATGATTTGACCATAGAATCTGAGGCTATTCATCTAGCTCTAGATATTATTGGGTGCCCTTATGTTGATAAAACAAACAGAGTGCATTTATTGAAAAGAATTTATGGTGAATACATTAAAAGTAAAAATCCTAGTGAGCAGGAGATTAATAATTATATAGATGAACTGGAAGGTACATACTGGTTCGTAAAATGGAAAGGCTTAGATATTAAGAAGTTAATCGAGAGAAATGAATTGAAATCTCAATATTAAGGCGTTACTCTAAATGAGGAAGCTGACGCCCATATTACTTCCTCGCTTATCAAGTTCTCGAATGACGGTAGGCGCTATTCTGCATTAAGAAAACTACTTAGACCTGCAAATCTTTGGATAGAGCTTGTGTATGAGTGTTAAACCTCTCTCGAGAGGCAAGATCACACACCTGATGTTGAAGGCGCAGCCTCCACCTAATCTTTTATAATCGTGATTAGTATAATTCTAATCAATTTTTGATAGTAAAACCATAAAATCAACAGGTAGACATTTAACTTACTTACGGCCCAGTTTAATGCGGGTGAATTTGTGTAACTTAAATGCTAAAAAGAGGCGTGGTGCCCCACCTAAATTATATACATCTAACTTACCTTAAATAAAGTAATTACCCCACCAGTTCTAGTTGCTAGGATAATTACAATTAAGCTAATAAAATTCAAAAGGGTTATCCCCAGCACCCCAGTAGGTTACATACAATAAGCCGTTTTCTCTTGTCTGAGCTCGGTATATTCCATTTTCAAGTAATCGATATCGTTTACTTAATTCACCAATGAGCTCTCCATCGGAGCTAATTACTTCTGTCACCACCGAGCTTGTATCTTGTAACTTTACAAATGTCCCTGCAAGTGGAATGGGACAATGCCAAAAGACACATAACTGAATAGCAGAGCCACTCCAAACAATATCTGACTTTGGTTTGTATTCATTAATAAAAGATTTCCACAGTTTTTCGGTATTTGCACTAATTAAGTTTGCAGTTAGATATGTTCGTAACCTGTTAGATGATAACCACTTTTTAAACTCTCGACTATTTGAAAAAGTAGCTCCCGTTGTTCTAACTGCGTTTATAGCTTCTAAACGTGAACTAAAGCCAGCCTGCATTAACATTGCAGCACTTCTATTCAAGCTACCATTTTCAACAGCAGGTACAACTAATCCAACCTCAAAACCTTCGATAGTCATTTCATCAAAAATAATATCATTATTAGCTTCTGCACGAACTCTAAGTGCTTCCAATCCCCAAGGGAGACGATAAACTAAGCCATCTTCAACAAACCTTAATACATCATCAATCGAATTAAAGTTATGAGCCCTGAGAGCTTCTCCTTTTAGCCATGCTTCGATTACTTCACGCCAACCCACCGGTAAGATATTAGGTTTGAAAGGAGGTATATCAAAGAGCATCTCCGCTAGCGTTGTTATTGCGGTTATAGCTTCTTGTTGCTCATCACCCAAAATATAGGCATTCGCCTCAATCAGTAATGCATTAGCCTTAGGGGAGATGTCATCCAATTTTTGGCCGGTCTCTAAACCTACACCTGCCAAATAATAACCTTTTCTCTGTTCGGAGGTAGTTAAATTCCAGATGTGTTTACCCCGCTGAGCCAAGAAGCTATTGAAAATAGACTTTATTCCCTTTTGCTGACGGTTCAACCTTCGCTGTAATAAGGATGACTGGAGTAACTCATCAAGTGCATTTGGGATTTCATCTATCAATATATTTTCTTCTCCCAACATACTTAGTAGAGCAGTATCTAGACTTACTAAATGACGATCCCATAGATTATTATTTTCTTCAATTTGCAGCCCAGACTCATGAAGTACAACGGGAAAACTCCAAATATTAGCGTTGTTCATTACATATTCAAGTACCTGATCAATAGATTTAGTCCGTAAACTTTTACTAATTCTTACTATAAATGAATCAATAAGTCTAAATAAACCACTTTCCATATTTCGAGCAGCGGAATTATTAGCCAATGCTCTCCACTCTCGCTTTCGCCAATCGTGGCGATCAAAAACAGGGTGAAGAACTAATCCATGAGTGTCGATAAAAGCTCTTCCAGCCCTTCCTACTACATTTTTAAATTCAGATGGCTCAATCAAATCTCCACTTCGATAAAGCGAATGCACTATTACAGCAGTTGCAGCTAAATTTAAACCTTGGGCTAACGTCGGTGAAGATACCGTTATTTTTAGAACACCTTCTCGTAATAGCTTCTCCATCTCTTTTCTAAAAGGTGTGGGTAAAGCTCCATGATGTACTGCAACACCAATATTTAAGCATTCTAATATTGGATGGTTTTCACCTAACCATTCACTACCCAATATTTTTGCCAATTCAATTTTTTGTTTGGGAACACTTAATACTGAAGCTAATGCTCCCCTTTTATGCAAATCAATAATTACTTTAGCAAATGCATTTACAGATGTTCTTTGTGGGCAATAAATTAATACAGTGTGATCATCTTCTGTTAATTTCCATGCAGCTGCTAATGTTAGTTCTTGAGCATTTTTGGGAAAAGGTGTTGTACGTACTCCAGGATTCGGTAAAGTTGGTATCAATGGCGTAATAAACCTTGG
>JBLHWW010000046.1:0-21976 GCA_047629075.1 Psychromonas sp.
ATGGCCTCGGGCGGTGTGACCCGCTACGCAGGCGTTGAAAAAATCCGAGTGATAACCCAAGGTACCCCGGCGCTGTTTAATCTTAAGGAATACTTAGACAGTGGCGATCAAAAATACCTGCCGAAGATGCAGCCCGGCAGCACTATTTTCATTCCCAAACAGGAAGAAGAGATTAAAACCGGCGCCCATATGGTCTATGTGATGGGAGAAGTGGCAAAACCGGGCGCTTACGAAAGCAAGAATGGCGCAAGTTTTATGGATATTTTAGCCAATGCCGGAGGTCCGACGCGCTTTGCAGAATCTCGTCAGATACGTATTATCAAAGCGGATAACAGTATTGTTAACTTTGATTTAAGCGCTTATACCGAAGGTACAAATGCGATTAAACCACCGTATATCTCTGCCGGTGATGCGATTTTTGTTCCCGAAAAAACTGATATGAATGAAAAATCCTGGCTGAAAATCACCCCTAACCGCGCCGTGCGAGTGCTCGGTTCAGTGGTGCGTCCGGGGCGCATTGAATGGTCCGATGAAATGTCATTGCTGGATCTGCTTGCACATGTTGGCGGCCCGACACAACGTGCCGATACTAATAATATTGAGATTGTGATCCCGCAAAGTCATGGCAAACCACAAGTGCACAAGTTTGATCTGAATGCTTTTATTAAGAATGGCCGCCCCGATAGTGATCTGCCTGACATTAAAGCGGGCAGCACTATTATGGTTCAGGATTTACCGCAGGATCCCAATGAGAACAAAGCACAATGGGTGCGCCAATCCGCCGAAAAATCTATCTATATTTTCGGTCAGGTGGGTGCACCCGGGCGTTACATGTTTTCCGATGAGATGGGATTTTTAGATATTTTATCCGCCGCCGACGGCCCGACCGATAAAGCCGATCTGCGCAATATCCGCATCAACCATCGCAATAAGCGCACCCAGCCAGTCAGTAAATTAGATCTGGCGCTTTATTTTGAAACCGGTGATGACACTATCCTGCCATTAGTCAGGACTGGCGACACTATCTATATTCCGGAAAAAAGTCGCCTCTGGCTAGACCAGACTAAAGAAAGCACTGTGCGTGTCTTGGGCGCGGTTAATAAGCCCGGACGTTACCGCTTTGATGACACTATGACTCTTTTGGATCTGCTTGCAGAGGCCGGCGGTACCAAAGGTGAGGCGTATATCGAAAATATCACCGTAGTCAATGTATCTTGCTGCCGCGATCAGGCGCGCAGCTTCAATTTGAGCGACTTCAGCCGCAACGCTAAATTTTCTGACTTACCGGTACTGCGCGCCGGCGACACCGTTTATATTCCGTTTCGCCGCGAAAGCGGTTATGAAAAATTTCGCAAAGGTTTAACCGACGTTGTTCAAGCCATTACACTGGGCGCATTAATAGGAATACTATAATGAGAATACCTTACCAGCACCTGGAGATAGAGCAAATTTACACGCAGGTATTCACCGCCCCGAAGATTGCCATTGCTATCTGTTCGGCCAATGCGGGTGAAGGTGTTACCAGCCTGGCGATGGCCCTGGCAGAGCGTAATTTACTGGCCGGACATTCAACTTTAGTGGTAGATTTGAACCTTTACCGTCCGGCGCTAAAAAATCTGTTGAGTATTGCTGAGGTTGGCCAACAAAGCACGAGCATCTTAAGCCTGCCGCAATTAGTCACTGCGCAGCAACACCAGCTTGCGGTCATCGGGATAGTCGCCCCGCTGCAACGCGAAAATATTATCAAACTCCGTCAGCCGGGCGTATTAGAGCAATCTATTAAACAATGGCTGGAGCATTATGACAGCGTGATCATCGACACCTCGCCGCTGAACCGCATCAATGCGCAAAATATTCCCGCTGAGCGTGTTGCAGCGGCTTGTGATGGTGCCGTGCTGATGGTGCTTGCCGGACAAACCAGTGAAGCGATGGTATGCAGTGCCGTCGCTAAGCTCAAGACAAGCAATGCACAACTTTTAGGCTGTGTCTTTAACGATCGCGATAACCCCAATTTAAAAAATGAATTACTGCGCAAAGTACAACAAATAAGTAAATTCAGCTGGCTTACCCGCCCACTCAAAAAATTGATTACTCACAATCAGTTACTCAACATAGAAGTTTAAACCATGCATACTTTTCTTATAAAATCACAAAGCCAGCCGGACTTGCTAACCCTCCAGCAGTTACGCCATGCATTCGTCGAGGTGATTCGGCAACATGTGCCGGACTTGACTATCCAGCAATGCATGCAGCTGTGTTTATCAGAGGCCCTGACCAATCTGGTCTTACATGCAAAGGCGCAGGCGCTGACGGTGCAGTTAAGCCGTGATAGCAATACCTGGTTGCTGGATATTTTTGATGACAGTCCGCCCTGGTCACCCACGGAACATCGTGACGATAATCTGTTATTTACCTTTCAAGAGGTTGAAAATGGTCGCGGCATCGCTTTGCTGCATGATCAGTGTGACAAACTCAGTTATCACCCCGGTAATGAGAAACAGCCTAATCAACTGCGCATGCGCTGGTCATCACTGAAAAAAAAGAAAAAACAGACCATACTGATCGTTGAAGATAATGCCAGCTTATCCAGGCTTTATAAGCTTTATCTGTCCGGCATTTTTAATGTACTAACCGCGGCTAATGGTCATCAGGCCCTGCAGCAATTAGCAACGCAGCAGATTGATCTGTTGCTCTCTGATATCCAGATGCCGGAAATGAATGGCCTGTCGTTACGTAAAAAAATTAATCAGCAGGACGAACATAGATTACTGCCATTTATTTTTCTAACCGGCAAGGATGATCAATTAATTCAGGACCAGGCCAACAATCTCGGTATTGATGATTACCTGATCAAGCCGGTCAATAAAAACCAGCTGCTTAAAACAGTGCAGCGGGTTTTAGGGCGTTCGCAGCAGATTCACACACAGCTGGGCGAACGCATCGATAAAAAAATCAGCGCCTCCTTAAAACCACAATTACCACAAACAGCAAACGGTTGGCAAATGCAGGTTAGCTGCCGTGATACGGGCGCTGGAGGAGGCGATCTGCTCCTTCATAAAGTGTTTGCACATAAAACACAACTACTGTTAACTGACATTATGGGCCATGATTACAGTGCGAAATTCTTTTCCCATGCCTGTGGCGGTTATATACATGGGCTGCTGCAGGCGATGTCGACCGACAGTCACCCCACACAATTGCTTACACAATTATCCAATTATGTGATGGACGATAAGCTGCTCTCGCAGGTAACCCTGACCTGTTGCTCGATCGAGTTATCCGAGTGTGGAAAAATAACCATCGCCAGTGCAGGACACCCAGCCCCGCTACTAATCTGCGCAGAGCAGATACAAGCGATTGATGTAGGTGGGATCTTACCAGGGTTAATTGCTGATTGTCAGTATCAGAGCCGCGAAATCACGGTGCAACCAGGGCAAAGACTGGCTTTTTATACGGACGGATTATTTGAATCAGCTGCAAATAATGAAGCACGCCTTGATCTCCAGACACGCATCAGCGCAGAACTGCAAAACACACTGCAACTGCCGATCAGTGAGGCACTGCAGCAGGTAATGAGCTTATTTGATCAGCTCACCAACGCACAACCCAGCGATGATGCCCTGCTGCTACTGATTGAGCCACTGGACTGATATTAATTAAAAATAAGCAATTACTGTTAAAACAATAAAAAATCAAGGAGTAGGTTATGAGAAAGAAACTATTTTTAATGCTGTTATTATTTGTTTCCTGGCAGTGTCTGGCTGAGAAGTCCCTTTCTTTTGGCATAGTGCCGCAACAGTCATCCAGCAAGCTGGCGAAATTATGGACGCCGATCATAGAAAAGCTCAATGAGCAGAGCGGCCTTAATATTCATTTTACGACGGCACCGAACATTCTGACCTTTGAAAAACGCTTGGCCGCAGGTGAATATGATATCGCCTATATGAATCCTTATCATTATATGGTATCTAATGAATCAGCAGGTTATCAAGCGATAACAAAGCAACGTGATAAAAAATAAAAGGAATTATGGTCGTGCCTAAAAACAGTGAGGTTAGCCGTTTAACTGATTTACAAAATAGTGTCTTAGCCTTTCTGGCACAAGCGGCCTTTGGCACCACTATACTGACTCAAGCGGATCTTGCCGCGCAACAGGTTAGTTTTACGCCTGCTTATGTAACTTCACATGATTCTGTCTACCGCAGTGTTGCCAAAGGCATTTTTCCGGCAGGCGGTGGCGTACTGCGCACCTTTAATAATCTCGCGCCGCAAATACGTGAGCAGCTGCGTATTTTATGGACAACCAAGGGTTATACACCCCATGCCATCGCTGTTCATCCGCGAGTCACTATTGAGGATACCCTCAAACTGCAACGGGCATTGCTGAACATGGAGCAGGATGACGCAGGTAAGCAGTTACTGGAAAGTCTCAATATAAAGGGCTTTGAAAACGCCGCTGATGCTGATTGGGACGATATCCGCGCTCTGCAACTTAAGCAACTTAAGCAACTTTCTAAGGACTAAGCGCCGACTATGAGCTTTCGCCTAAAAACCATCTTATCCATTGCCTTTATCGAATCTATCTTACTGATTACTTTAATCATCAGTATGATTAGTTTTCTTAATGAGTCCAATCAAATACAGTTGCAGGAACGTACATTCAGTACATCACATCTTATTGCTAAATCTGTCAAGAATGCCCTTCTTACTCATGATTTGGCTACTCTGGAAAGTTATGTCGTTGATATACTTGCGATGCCCGATATTGTTTATGTACGTATCAGCAATAATCAAGATATACTGGCCGAAGGCGGAAATCTCAGTAGTCTGAATTCCTCAACGTCATCCACAGGCCCTTTGGCTGTGTTTGCTACACGAGTCAAAATTAGCAAATCGAATACCGCCTATGGTGCGGTTGAATTGGGTATGTCCTCTCATTCAATCTCGTCTTTATTTTTCAACATTAAGCATTGGATTGTTTTCATTGTCTGTTTTGAAGTTGGCTTAATGGTTATATTCTCTTATATAATCGGCAGCTACCTTACCCGACAATTAAGGCAATTGAAACTGGCCACAGAAAAGATCACCGATAGCGGTCCGGGTGTGCAGCTGGCAGTGCGCGGCAGTGATGAGATTGCCGAAGTAACGCAGGCGTTTAACCGCATGTCTGAAAGCCTGGCAAAAAACTATGAGCAGCTCACCGAAAGTGCTGATAAAGAAAAACAGATGAGCGCTATCGCCAAGCATAATCAGGCTAAAAATGAAGCGATCCTGAATGCCTCTCTGGACGCATTAATTACCATTGATGAGAATGACAAGGTGATTGACTACAACAAGGTTGCCGCTGCAACTTTCGGTTGGCGCTATGATGAGATTATTGGGCAAGCTCTAGCGGAATTTATTATCCCACCGGAACAACGCCAAGCACATTATAATGGTATGAAACATTACCTTAAAAGCAAACAAGGACCGGCATTAAAAAAACGCATACAGCTGATCGCACAGCATAAATCCGGAAGCCATTTTCCCATTGAAATTAATATTTCCCCGATTGAAACTGAGCAAGGCACGCTGTTTACCGCCTTTATCCGTGATATTTCCAGCCGTTTACAAGCTGAAAGTGAATTACGCCTTGCCGCGCAAACCTTTGAATCGAGTGAAGCGATAATTATTTGTGATGCTAGCGGCACGATTATGCGTACCAATCATGCGTTCTTGCGCATTACCGGTTATGACAACGACGATGTGATTGGCAAAAGTTGGCGTATTTTATTCTCGGGTCAGCACCCCGCTGAGTATTATCGAGCTATATGGATAGGCCTCACCGAGCATGGAAAATGGAGCGGCGAGATCTACAATAAAAGAAAGAACGGTGAAATTTATCCTGAATATCTGAATATCTCCTCGGTAAAAGATGATCAGAGTGAAATAAGCCATTATGTTGCGCACTTTTTTGATATCAGTGAGCAGAAAGAAAATGAGCAAAAGTTGCAACAGGCGCGTAAGGAAGCCGAACTCAGTAATGAATCAAAAAGCCGTTTTTTAGCCTCCATGAGCCATGAGATCCGCACCCCGATGAATGCTGTGTTGGGGATTCTCGGCTTGCTTAAAGACACTCAACTGACTGAGCGGCAACGCGAACTGGTACAAACAGGTCGGGATTCCGGGGAGCTATTACTGATCATTATTAATGATATTCTTGATTTTACTAAAATGGATATCGATAAATTAACGTTGGAAAACAGCCCTTTTGATCTGCACCAGCTGCTGGACAGCTGTCATGCGCTGCTTAAGGATATGGCCAATAAAAAATCATTAACACTGAATCTGTTCAAAGCAAAAGCTCTACCGCAATTTGTAATGGGCGATTCGGCAAGAATACAACAAATACTGATTAACCTTATCAATAATGCCATTAAATTTAGCCAGCACGGGCAGATCAGGATTAGGGCCGGCGTCGATTTTATCGACCAGCACAACGTTATGATACGTTGTCAGGTGAAGGACTCGGGTATTGGCATTGCCAAGGAGTATATGGATACCCTGTTTGATGAGTTTACTATGGTTGACCAGAGCCATTCGCGAAAATATGAAGGCACCGGATTAGGTCTTGCTATCTGTAAACGCCTTGTCGGGCTGATGCAGGGCAGTATTGCGGTAAACAGTAAGCTTGGTAAAGGCAGTACCTTTACATTTACCCTGAAACTAAAAACAGCAAAAGAGGATGACGGGACAGCGGTACTGCTTCACGAACAGATACAACAACTGCCGCGGGAAAATACACGTGTTCTGCTTGCCGAAGATAATCCCGCCAACCAGATGGTGATTAAAAGTATCTTAGAATTTGCCAAACTGCGGGTTGATGTCGTATCTAACGGTTATGAAGCGGTTGAAGCGGTGCGCAATTTGCCCTATGATATTGTTTTAATGGATATCTCCATGCCGGAAATGGATGGCATGTCAGCAACCCGCGAAATACGTAAGCTGAGCACTCCCGCAAGCAAAATAGCGATTATCGCACTCACCGCGCATACCTTAAGTGGCGATAAAGAGCGCTTTATCAACGCGGATATGGATGATTATCTCAGTAAGCCTATCAATCGCGCAACTGCCTTAAACTGTATTGCGCGCTGGACCGAGAGTGCCACGCCAGTAGAACAGGCAATCTTGCCCACAGAAGAGCAACACAATGCAGACAACAATCAACAAGTGTTATTAGATCGGGTACGCGATACCAACGCAGAAAATGAACACCCGGGTTTTGTAGATGAACAAGTGTTATTAGATCTGGTGCGCGATACTAACGCTGAAATTGTGCCTGAATTAATTACCCTTTATATCGAGGACAGCCAGCGCCGAGTAGCCGTCATCAGTGAAGCTATCACCAAAGGTGATTTTAATTGTTTAGAATTTGAAACACATACTATAGGCAGCAGCGCGATTGCACATGGTAATGCAAGACTGCACTTACTGGCCCGTAGTATTGAGCAGCTGTGTCAGCAAAATGAACATACACAAGCATTTGAGCAGGCACAGCAGATAGCTGAAGTTGCTAAAGAATCCTTTCGACAATTAGCACAACGCGCTAAACATGGATTCGCCTAATAAACAAAGGACTGATTAATGACGGATAAACCGAATGTTTTGATCGTGGAAGACTCCGCACCACAAGCTCGCTTGTATCAGCAATACCTGAAAAATGAGCTGATAACGCTGGCGGTTGTTGCTACTGGGGCTGAGATGCAGGCCTTTATAAAAAAAACACCGCCAAATCTTATTCTGCTGGATTTCAGGTTACCCGATATGGACGGCCTGGCGATCCTTCAATGGATGAAACAGGAAAACTTCAGCTGCGCGGTGATCGTTATCACCGGGCATAGCACAGTCGATGTCGCAGTGGAGATGATGCGTAATGGGGCCAATGACTTTTTAGAAAAACCGGTCACCGCCAGCCGCCTAAAAACCTCGGTGAATAATCTGCTGGAGCGCAACCGCCTACAACATTTAGTAACTCACTATCAAAACACCTTTGAACGTGACCACTATCACGGCTTTATCGGCGCAAGCCTTGCGATGCAGGCTGTCTACCGTATTATTGATGCGGCGGCGCCGAGTAAAGCAACGGTCTTTATTACCGGTGAAAGTGGCACCGGTAAAGAGGTCTGCGCCGAAGCGATTCATGCACAAAGTCCGCGTGGTAAGCATCCGTTTATTGCCATCAATTGCGCGGCTATTCCCCACGATTTGATGGAAAGTGAAATCTTTGGGCATGTAAAAGGGGCTTTTACCGGAGCGTTTTTCGAGCGTAAAGGGGCGGCAGCGCAGGCGGACGGTGGCAGTTTATTTCTAGATGAAATTTGTGAAATGGATTTGGATCTGCAGACCAAATTATTACGCTTTGTGCAGACCGGTACCTTTAAAAAAGTCGGCAGCAATAAACTGGAAACGGTTGATTTGCGCTTTATCTGCGCGACCCATCGCGATCCTCTCGATGATGTTAAAAACGGACGTTTCCGCGAAGATCTTTATTATCGCCTGCATGTTTTACCCCTGCATCTCCCACCCCTGCGTGAACGCGGCAAAGACATTATTGCCATTGCAGCTGAATTTTTAAAAACCTACTCACAGGAGGAAAACAAAGAATTTCGTGCATTTTCTTCCGAAGTGGAAACCCTCTTTATCGATCACTACAACTGGCCGGGTAATGTGCGTCAATTACAAAATGTTATGCGTAATATTGTGGTACTGCACAATGATCGGTTAGTGACAACGGCCCACCTGCCAGCTCCTTTAAATACGCTATCGTGCTCGGTAAAAGATACCGTAGCAACGTTAGACAATACTGTTAAGGTTATTAATACGGTGGATAATAGCGTTAGTAGCATCAGAGCGTTAGCGGATGTCGAACGGGAAACAATCGAAAATGCGCTCAATTTTTGTGATGGTAATATCCCCAAAGCGGCCGCCCTGCTCGATGTCAGTCCGTCCACTATCTATCGTAAAAAACAGGGCTGGGAAGAATAAAAAGAAGTTAATACACAATAAGACCCTGCAGGGTCTTATTGTGTATTGATTAACAACTTACGGAGGTCAACTTTTCAAAATAGTCCGGAAAGGTTTTTGAGGTACATTTAGGGTCGTTGATAGCCACAGTGGTATTACCTAAGGCCACTAATGAAAAGCACATAGCCATACGGTGATCGTCATAGGTATCGATTTCTGCATGAAGTAATTTATCAGGTGCGGTGACTTCAATAAAATCATGTCCTTCAACAACGGTTGCGCCGACTTTACGCAGCTCAGTGGCCATCGCGTATAAGCGGTCGGTCTCTTTCACCCGCCAGTTATAAACGTTGCGAATTTTAGTGGTGCCCGTTGCAAAGAGCGCGGCAACGGCAATGGTCATTGCGGCATCGGGAATATGATTCATATCCATATCAATGGCTTTTAACTGCCCTTTACTGGCTTGAATAAAATCATCACCCCATTCGATTTTTGCCCCCATCGCCTGCAATGCATCGGCAAACTGAATATCCCCCTGAACCGAGTTTTTACCGATACCGGTCACTTTAATACAGCCCCCAGAAATCGCGCCGGCGGCTAAAAAATAAGAAGCTGAAGAGGCGTCCCCTTCAACTAAATAATGCCCGGGCGCACTATAGATTTGCTTGCCTTTAATAATAAAACGTTCGAAGTTTTGATTATCAACATCAATGCCAAAATCATGCATTATTTGCAGGGTGATTTTAATATAAGGTTTAGACACCAATTCACCGACTATTTCAATTTCAGTATCTTCAGCGGCCAGCGGTGCTGCCATTAAAAAAGCGGTTAAAAACTGACTGGAAACACTGCCGTCAATCTTTATTTTACCGCCTTTAAGCCCCGTCCCTTTAATTTTAAGTGGCGGATAATTTTCATTTTTAAGGTAGGTGACCTGTGCACCGGCCTGCTGCAGTGCATCCACTAAACTGCCGATCGGACGCTCAAACATACGCGCCTCACCGGTTAGAGTGTATTCGCCTTGACCTAAGCACAAAGCTGCACATAAAGGGCGCATCGCTGTGCCTGCATTGCCTAAAAAGAGCTCTAACAGACCTGATTCAGCAGTATTAAACGCCCGTCCTAATCCCTCAACAACACACTGTTTTTTATCCTTTGAAAGCTGATAATTAACCCCTAATTTTTTTAATGCATTTAACATATGACGAATATCATCACTGTCTAAAAGGTTAGTCAGGGTGGTTGTGCCTTGCGCTAAAGCGGCCAGTAAAAGCGCACGATTAGAAAGGCTCTTAGAGCCAGGCAGATTAATTTCGCCATCGACTTTTTTGATCGGGTTTAATAATAATTGTTCCATCATTTTCTCTATTTTTGATCTAACTTAAGCACTTTAACTAAAGCTTGTTTAAAACGCTGGTTTTCATCAAACAGGCCAATACTAATGCGCAAATGATCGCTTAAGCCATAGCCCGTTATTGGGCGTACAATCACACCTTCATGTAATAACTGTTGGTATACCTGATCACCTGACTTTCCGACATTGACCGTAATAAAGTTCCCCATTGAAGGAATATATTCAAGGTTATGCTCACTGAAAAATGCGCTTAAGTCGGCCATACCGGCATTATTTAACTTAATGCCTTGTTGTAAATAGTCTTCATCTTGTAAAACCGTCTCTGCCGCTTTAAGCGCTAAGGCGTTACAGTTAAAGGGTTGGCGTACGCGGTTAAGGATATCTGCAATTTGGGGATTTGAAATACTGTAACCGACACGTAATCCCGCAAGACCGTAGGCTTTTGAGAAGGTTCGGGAAACAATTAAATTGGGGAAATCTTTAATCCATGCGATAGTATTACCACGCCTGTCCGCCGCCACATATTCAAAATAGGCTTCATCCAATACCACTAATACATGCGCAGGTACTTTGCTCAAAAAAGCCAGAATATCAGCCAGTTCTAAAAATGTGCCCGTGGGGTTATTAGGATTAGCAATGAAAATAAGTTTGGTTTTATCATTAACCGCAGCGGCCATCGCATCTAAATCATGACCGTAATCTTTTGCCGGCACAACCACCGCTTTTGCACCAATCGCTTGTGTCACTATTGGATAAACGACAAAAGCATACTGCGCAAAGATCACTTCATTTTTAGCGCTGACAAATGCCCGCGCAACCAATTCAAGCAAATCATTTGAGCCATTGCCGAGGGTTATCTGATTTAAGCCGACGTTATGTTTGTGGCTGAGTGCCTGCTTAAGGTCAAAACCATTGGCATCGGGATAGCGGGTTAATCCGGCAAGCTCACTGTGCAGTGCAGATTTCACTTTCTCACTCAGACCTAACGGATTTTCATTGGAAGCAAGTTTGACAATATCACTGATGCCGAGTTCACGTTCTAATTCCGACGTTGGTTTACCGGCTTGGTAGGGATGCAGTTTTTGCACCCCCGCATTAGCAAGTGTTAAAAAATCACAGCTCATCTTTTATCCTTAATTTCTAATAGCAATTTGTTAACCTATTATCACCCTCCTCTGCTTGAGAGTGCTTAAACTGCGGTGATTTAGGGTGTTTTTTAAGTGCCGATTCTCACTCAATATTACGCGTAATCAGCTTCAAACTTTGCCATAAAATCAACTAACGCCTGCACACCTTCAATTGGCATCGCATTGTAGATACTGGCACGCATTCCACCGACTGCCCGATGACCTTTGAGGGTGATCAGATTAGCGTCTTTAGACTCTTTCAAGAAAAGCGCATTTAAGTTTTCATTCGCAAGTTGAAAGGGGATATTCATCCGGCTGCGCACTGATTTGTCGACATTATTACGATACAACGTAGAACTGTCTATAAAATCATAAAGTAAATTGGCTTTTGCTATATTTTTCTTTTCTATTTCGACCAAACCACCCTGCTCTTTTAACCATTTAAAAACGAGGCCCGCCAAATACCATGAATAAGTTGGCGGCGTATTAAACATTGATCCGGCATTCGCCTGAACGCCGTAATCAAAAATAGATGGGATGACTTTACGTGCTTTACCGATTAAATCTTCACGCACAATCACGATTACCAAGCCCGACGGACCGATGTTTTTCTGTGCGCCCGCGTAAATAAGACCAAATTTAGAAACATCAATCGGACGGGATAAAATCGTTGAACTCATATCGGCCACCAGCGGCACAACACCAGTCTCAGGTATTTCAAAAATTTCAATACCTTCGATTGTTTCATTGGGGCAGTAATGCACATAAGCCGCACCAGCATTAATATTCCAATCAGCTGCAGCTTTAACACATACCTTACCCTCGGCTGTTTTGCTAAGGACACTGGTTTCAGTCACACGGGCGTGTTTTTTCGCTTCATCGATCGCTAACTTTGACCATTGCCCGGTAATTAAATAATCCACATCCAATTTATCACCAAGCAGATTTAATGGCACCGCGGCAAATTGCCCACGTCCGCCACCATGACAAAAAAGTACTTTATAGTTATCAGGTACAGCCAACAAATCACGCAGATCCTGCTCAGCTTGTTCTGCCATTTCGATATATTCTGGACTACGGTGGCTGATTTCCATCACAGAAACCCCCAGCCCTTGCCAGTTACAAAACTCTTCTTGTGCTTTTTGCATAACGGCTTTAGGTAACATAGCCGGACCTGCGCAGAAATTAAATATTTTACTCATCGGTTTTCTTCTTTAGGATATTAAAGGGTGAATTAAATTATTTAGGGTGGTAAAACTAGCATTAAATGTAGAATGAAGAAACAGCTAGTGCCAACAAAATTAAGTTATAATGATTAAATTTTGATACTTTGTGTTTTTTTAAAATAAGATTATCAATAAAAAATGCATATTTACTTAAGCGTTAATCACTCTACCAGTTCTTTATCTTCAAAAACAAAAAAAACGGCAAAAGCCGTTTTTTAAAACCTTTCTACCCAAATTACTTGAACAGGAAAATTCAAGTAATTTGAATATGACTTATGGTTATACTTCGTCTGGCTGATCAACATCAATTTCAGCGTCTAACGCAGCCGCTTCACTACCAATGTCCTGATCTTCTTGATCAACATCAGTTTCAGCGTTTAATACAGCCGTTGCACTGCCGGTTTCTTCGTCCTCTTCATAAACAGGCAGATCCTCGATTTCCTCAATGCGTTGCAGAGCAACAATTTTTTCATCTTCTGCGGTGCGGATCAGCGTCACCCCCTGAGTATTACGGCCGACCACTGACACTTCACTCACGCGGGTACGTACTAAGGTTCCCCTGTTGGTGATTAACATGATCTCATCGTTTGCATCAACTTGCACCGCACCCACCACTTTACCGTTACGCTCGCTTACTTTAATTGAGATAACACCTTGAGTTGCACGGCTCTTAGACGAGTAGTCTGAAAGTGGTGTACGTTTACCGTAACCATTTTCAGTCGTGGTTAAGATATGGCCGGTTTCGTTTGGAATAATCAGAGAGACAACTTTTTCGCCCTCTTTTAATTTAATACCACGAACACCAGTTGCGGTACGCCCCATTGCACGAACACCTTTAACCTTGATTTCAGGGTTACCCTCTTCATCTAATACCGGTGCACCGTTTTCATCAAGCACTGGACTTTCTTCTACTTCTTTAAAACGTACAACCTTACCAGCATCGGAGAAAATCATGATTTCATTGCTGCCATCGGTGATACCAACGCCAATTAATTCATTATCTTCATTTAGATTGATTGCAATCAAACCACTGTTACGCGGACGACTGTAAGCACTTAATGCGGTTTTCTTGACCGTCCCATTTGCCGTTGCCATAAAGACAAATTTATCATCGGCATAATCGCGGACAGGTAAAATAGCCGTAATACGTTCGCCTTCTTCAAGGGGTAGAATATTAACGATAGGACGACCACGTGCCTGGCGTGACGCTAACGGCAACTGAAATACTTTCAGCCAATATAAACGGCCGCGGGTAGAGAAACATAAAATCGTATCATGGGTGCTTGCAACTAATAGTTTTTCGATGAAATCTTCATTTTTCATCTTAGTTGCCGCTTTTCCTTTACCGCCACGACGTTGTGCTTCGTAATCGCTTAAGGGTTGGTACTTAACATAACCTTCATGGGAAAGCGTGACCACTACATCTTCTTCAGTGATTAAATCTTCCATGCTCAGGTCGGTTTCACTGGCGGCGATTTCAGTACGACGAGGATCAGCATAGTTGGCTTTAATCTCGCTTAACTCTTCACGAATAACTTCCATCAGACGTTCAGGGCTCTCGAGGATAAATAATAATGCCGCGATAATCTCAAGCAACTCTTTATATTCAGTTAATATTTTTTCGTGTTCAAGACCAGTTAGTTTTTGTAAACGTAAATCGAGAATAGCCTGCGCTTGTACTTCCGTCATAAAGTATTGGTTATCACGGACACCAAATTCAATGGCTAAACCATCGGGACGCGCCGCATCAACACCTGATGCTTCAAGCATTGCCGACACATGGCCTAGATTCCAACCCTGTGCCTGTAACGCGATTTTAGCTTCACCCGGCGTTGCTGAATGGCGAATCAATGCAATGATCGGTTCTATATTTGCCAGCGAAATAGCTAAACCTTCAAGTATATGTGCACGTTCTCGCGCTTTTTTCAGCTCAAATACAGTACGGCGCGTAACCACTTCACGTCGGTGTAAAATAAAGGCTTCCAACATTTCTTTGAGGTTAAATAGCTTGGGTTGACCATGATCAAGCGCCACAGCATTAATACCAAAGGTAACCTGCATTTGGGTTTGTGCGTAAAGGTTATTTAAAACGACTTCTCCCACTTCGCCACGTTTAACTTCAACCACCATCCGCATGCCGTCTTTATCAGACTCATCACGTAACGCGCTAATACCCTCTATTTTTTTATCTTTTACGAATTCAGCAATTTTTTCAATTAAACGCGCTTTATTAACCTGATAAGGAAGTTCATGCACCACAATCGTTTCACGACCGGTTTTATCATTAATTTCAATATCCGCTTTTGCGCGCACTTTTATTTTTCCACGGCCCGTGTGGTAAGCATCAACAATGCCCTTACGGCCATTGATAATACCTGAAGTCGGGAAATCAGGTCCAGGAATAAATTCGATTAACTCATTAATCGTAATGTCAGCATCTTCAATCAGCGCTAAACAACCATCGATCACTTCACCTAAGTTATGAGGTGGAATATTGGTTGCCATACCGACCGCGATACCGGATGATCCGTTAATTAACAGGTTAGGAATTTTTGTTGGCATTACTTCAGGAATAAACTCTGTACCGTCATAGTTCGGCACAAAATCCACGGTTTCTTTCTCTAAATCGGCTAATAATTCATGCGCCAGTTTCTGCATACGAATTTCCGTATAACGCATTGCTGCTGCACTATCGCCATCGACTGAGCCAAAGTTACCCTGGCCGTCAACGAGCATATAACGAAGGGAGAAATCTTGCGCCATACGAACAATCGTATCGTATACCGCTGTATCACCGTGTGGGTGATATTTACCAATCACATCACCAACAATACGGGCTGATTTTTTGTAAGGTTTATTCCAGTCATTACGCAATACATTCATGGCAAATAAAACTCGGCGGTGGACCGGTTTAAGACCATCGCGTACATCGGGTAAAGCTCGCCCGACAATGACGCTCATTGCATATTCAAGATAAGAGTTCTTTAATTCATCTTCAATGTTGATCGGAGAAACGTCTGATACAAATTCGCTCATAGAGGCCAAGATCCTTATTTTATTAGTATATCGATTGAAATTTTTGAGAGTTGCGCATTCTACCACATATTATTGATGAAGAGATAAATTCAGCGGCATTTTTCAATTAATATAAGCTCAGAATCAATCTATGGCGCAAATAAGCGCTAGGAGGTTATTTATGGTTTTTTTTTGTACAAATTAATTTTTATCTAAAACTTCTGCAGGCGGTTAATTTTAGCTTTTTAATCGCTTTTCCCAACTTGGTGCGCTGAAACGTCTCAGCTTATCTATGATCACGATTTTAAATATTTTTGCAGCGCT
Organism: Psychromonas sp.; assembly: GCA_047629075.1. GTDB lineage: Bacteria > Pseudomonadota > Gammaproteobacteria > Enterobacterales > Psychromonadaceae > Psychromonas. The sequence goes on from JBLHWW010000046.1 coordinate 16,050, forward strand.
ATTAGCGGGACTCAGGTTAATTGTTTTATCTTTTTTACTCGTTATAATGCCTCATCTACAGAAATCGGGTAAAGCTTCATGTCAGTCAATAAAAGTACAACTGCAAACAATGTTGATCCAAAAGAAATTGAAAAGTTCTCCGCAATGGCTGAACAATGGTGGGATTTAGAAGGTGATTTCAAACCATTGCATATGCTTAATCCCACTCGGTTACGTTATATAGAGCAGGGCACCGAGGGATTATTTGCCAAGTCGATTGCAGATATTGGCTGTGGTGGCGGTATTCTCAGTGAAAGCATGGCAAAACAAGGTGCGAATGTAACAGGCATCGATATGGCCCATGCTGCATTACAAATTGCAAAGCTGCACGCATTAGAAACGCAAACAAAAGTACAGTACCAAAAAATAACCGCAGAGGAGTTTGCGGCACAACATGCGGGTCAATTTGATTTGGTGACTTGTATGGAGATGTTAGAGCATGTACCGGATCCTGCCTCCATTGTGCAAGCGTGTTGCGATTTGGTCAAACCGGGTGGTACAGTTTATTTTTCGACTATTAATAAAACCTTTAAGGCTTATTTAATGATGATTGTTGGTGCCGAGCATTTATTGAAATGGGTACCTAAAGGCACCCATGAATATGAAAAATTTATTCGCCCTTCACAGTTATTAACAGCTATTGATAGCACCACATTAATCTGTGAAGATTTATGTGGTGTTGAATTTAATCCGCTGCAGAGCGAGTTTGTTATTACTAAAAATGTCAATGTTAACTACATGCTAAGGTGTACAAAAGCCCTGTAACTAAGTTTACAGGATCATTCGTATTGACAGAGAAGTACAAACCCCCTGCTTCTCTGCCACTTTATTCGCCATTAAATAAGTCTTCTACTTTTTACAGTCAACGCTAAGCATACCGTTAATGCTTTATCCTCGCTGAGATCTTAATTTCACGGAAGCCAATATATAGAGGTGAGTGCCATCATGATAATGATGAAACTACTTTAGATATCCGTGTAACACTTTTTTTCATGACCACTCCCTCTCTTAATATTACTTTTTAAATTTGAACGGTCTTAATCACAATGCTATTTATTATTAACCTGCTATATTAAACAGGCAGCATGCAATAATTGAAAAGCTTTTCTTATTTTTACCCGCGTTTAATCGGCAGAAAATGCAAAAATCAGGAATAGAAGAGAAGTTATTGAAATTTTATTTCTAATTATATTTGCTGATATAATTATTATTTACAGTTAAAAATAAAGGTTGCATTTCATTGATCTCAGCCCCTCCCTTAAGCTATTTGTTAGTTAATACTAACCTGTTTTTTTATGCGCTAGTTATCCACAATTTTATCCACTGTAAAGCTAAAAACATTTGCTTGAAAAAAACTTAAAAAGCTTTATCTTGTGTCACCTCTCGCTATCAAACACAATATGTTGTGTTTTTGACCAATGAGCAACACTATTAAAACTGCATGTTAAGTAACACAGTTGTCGCTAGATATAAGGTATCCTGAATGAAAAAAAACCTATTTGTCACAAAACGAAATGGCAAAAGAGAACGCATTGATCTTGATAAGATTCACCGAGTTATCACTTGGGCTGCAGAAGGCTTAAAAAATGTTTCAGTCTCTCAGGTTGAATTAAATTCACATATTCAGTTTTATGATGGTATCCGCACCGATGATATCCATGAGACTATTATTAAAGCGGCCGCTGATCTTATCTCCGAAGCATCACCAGACTACCAATATTTAGCGGCACATCTTGCGGTATTCCATCTGCGTAAAAAAGCTTATCGACGTTTTACACCGCCAAGTATCTTTGAACACGTCAGTAAAATGTGTTCTAAAGGCAAGTACGATACGCATCTTCTTGAAGACTATAGCAAGCAAGAGTTTGAAGAGATGGAAAAATTTATCGTTCATGATCGTGATTTAAAGTTTTCTTATGCCGCAGTAAAACAGCTTGAGGGGAAATACCTCATTCAAAACCGTGTCACCGGTGATATTTATGAAAGTGCACAGTTTCTGTACATGATGGTGGCAGCATGCCTGTTTTCCAATTATGAACCTGCCATACGTTTATCTTACGTTAAACGCTTTTATGATGCGGTTTCACAATTTAAAATTTCATTACCGACCCCTATTATGGCAGGAGTCCGCACACCAACGCGTCAATTTAGTTCATGTGTATTGATTGAAACGGGTGATAGTCTTGATTCGATCAACGCGACATCCAGCGCAATTGTGAAATATGTTTCACAACGCGCCGGGATCGGAATTAATGCCGGTCGTATTCGTGCACTGGGCAGTGCTATTCGAGGCGGCGAGGCCTTCCATACCGGTTGTATCCCATTCTACAAACACTTCCAAACCGCAGTGAAATCATGTTCACAGGGTGGCGTTCGTGGCGGTGCAGCGACGGTTTTTTACCCTGTCTGGCATTTAGAAGTTGAATCTTTATTGGTTTTAAAAAATAATCGAGGCATTGACTCCAATCGCATACGTCATCTCGACTATGGAGTGCAACTAAGCCGCTTATTTTATCAACGCCTAATCGACAAAAGAAATATAGCCTTGTTCAGTCCATCGGATGTCCCCGGTTTATACGATGCTTTTTTTGAAGATCAAGATGAATTTGAGCGTTTATATAATTTATACGAAGGTGATCCTGAGATCCGTCAAAAAAGCATTCCAGCCGTTGAGTTGTTCTCTCTTCTAATGCAGGAGCGCGCCAGTACCGGCCGCATCTACATTCAAAATGTGGATCACTGTAATACGCACAGTCCCTTTGACAGTAAGGTTGCTCCTATTCGTCAAAGTAACTTATGCCTTGAAATTGCCTTGCCGACTAAACCCATGCAGCATATTATGGATGAAGAAGGTGAAATTGCCCTGTGTACCTTATCAGCATTTAACTTGGGCGCCATTGAGTCACTTGATGAACTCGAAGAGCTTGCAGAACTTGCTGTGCGCGCATTAGATAGCTTACTGGATTACCAGGATTACCCGGTGAAAGCGGCTGAAAACAGCAGTATGGCACGTCGGACATTAGGTATAGGGGTTATCAACTTCGCTTATTATTTAGCTAAAAATGGTGTTAAATACTCAGATGGCAGCGCCAACAATCTAACCCATAAAACCTTTGAAGCTATTCAATATTATCTTTTGAAAGCCTCCAACAAACTGGCTTTCGAACGTGGTGCATGCCCTAAATTTAACGAAACACGTTATGCACAGGGTATTTTACCGCTTGATACGTACAAAAAGTCATTAGATAATATTTGTGATGAACAGTATCACCTCGATTGGGAAACACTGCGCAGTGATATTGTTAAACACGGTTTACGTAATTCTACCTTATCGGCATTAATGCCCTCTGAAACATCGAGTCAAATATCGAATGCGACTAATGGTATTGAACCACCACGGGGTTTTGTAAGCGTTAAAGCAAGTAAAGATGGTATTTTGAAACAGGTAGTGCCTGAGTATGAAAAATATAAACAAAACTATGAGTTATTGTGGGATATACCAAACAATCAAGGTTACCTTGAATTAGTTGGCATAATGCAAAAATTCATCGATCAGGCAATTTCAGCAAATACGAATTATGATCCAAAACGTTTTTCTGAAGGACGAGTGCCGATGACTAATCTTTTAAAAGACTTATTGGTTGCTTATAAAATGGGTGTTAAAACATTGTATTATCACAATACCCGCGATGGTGCAGACGATGAAAACGTTATAGAAGAAGCAGATGACTGTGCGGGCGGTGCATGTAAGATATAATCAACTCTAACGACAAAAAGAATGCTCCCTTAGTATTATAAGCTGAGCATTCTATTGCTTATAATTAAACTTGCTTAGCCTCGCTAACAACAACAAATTTTAGATTCTTTATTCATAAATCAAACGTTCATCTGGAGCATTCTATGGCTTATACAACTTTCTCAACAATTCCTAATGATGCAATGAAGGAACCCATGTTCTTTGGCAACCCGGTCAATGTAGCGCGTTATGACCAACAACGCTTTGCTGTCTTTGAAATGTTAATTGAAAAGCAATTATCGTTTTTCTGGCGACCAGAGGAGATTGATGTAAGCCGTGACCGCATCGATTTCTTAAACTTACCGGATCATGAGCAGCATATTTTCATCTCCAATCTAAAATACCAAACATTATTAGATTCAATTCAGGGTCGTAGCCCCAACATTGCGCTACTGCCGATTGTATCATTACCAGAACTTGAAACTTGGATAGAAACATGGTCATTTTCTGAAACTATTCACAGTCGCAGTTACACCCATATTTTACGTAATCTATTTACTGAACCCGCTGAAATCTTTGAAGATATCGTCACTAATGTCGAGATTCAAAAGCGCGCGACGGATATTTCTGGTTATTATGATGCGTTAATCCATGCCACGCAGTTTATGCAACTGCATGGATTGGAACAAACTGACATTGATTATACCAACCTAGAAAACCAAGTTGAAAAATTAAACCTGCGCGCTATTAAGAAAAAACTTTACCTTTGTATTTGTTCAGTTAATGCCTTAGAAGCCATTCGTTTTTATGTTTCTTTTGCTTGTTCATTTGCCTTTGCCGAGCGTGATTTATTAGAAGGTAATGCCAAGATAATCAAATTAATTGCCCGGGATGAAGCCCTTCACCTTAATTCGACACAACAAATTTTAAATCTTTGGGCTGATGGAAAAGATGATCCTGAAATGGCTGAGATTGCTATTGAATGCTTTGCTGAAGGGCGGGAAATATTTTTAAAAGCAGCTCAGCAAGAAAAAGATTGGGCTAAGTATTTGTTTAAAGATGGATCAATGATTGGCCTAAATGAACAAATATTATGCCAATATGTTGAATATATTTCAAATCTGCGTATGCAAGCAATTGGTTATGCGCCAGAATTTGACGTTAAGAGCAATCCCATTCCATGGATTAATAATTGGCTGGTCAGTGATAACGTACAGGTTGCCCCACAGGAAACGGAAATTAGTTCCTATCTGGTAGGGCAAATTGACAGTAAAGTTGACAGTGAAGATCTCAGTACCTTTGAATTATAAACAGCTTATCAGCAAAGCTATTATTTGCAGTCGTTATGAGTAAAAAAATAACCGTCAACGGCATTGAATATCCGCTCGACAGTGAAAAAACATTGCTTGAGAATCTGGAAGCTCAAGCAATTAAGCAGGAATATCATTGCCGTGATGGTCATTGTGGCGTTTGCCGCTGCCAATTAATTAGCGGACAAGTTGACTATATAAACTACCCAATGGCCTATCTTCGCGATGGAGAGGTGTTAACCTGCTGTTCAAAATCTAAGCAGGATATTGTACTGGTAACCTATTAAGCTCCTCAATAGTGATAAACTTCCGGTTTTAACGCCAAGTTGACAGGATAACTTTCACTAACTTATTGGTTTATTAGCCTCAGTAAAATAATCTGCTCTCTTTGATCGACAGCAGATTATCTTTCCTCACCATCTTAATTTAAAAAAATAATGCCGCAGTCAATATAACCAGTATCAAAAAACATCAGTTCAGACCATGAATTTCTAACTCAAGATACTATTTTGAAATAAAATTATTAATAAAAAGAGGCATACTCAGGTCTAAATACACTGCGTGCGCACTCGCTATACCAAGTATTAGCGCTGAGAAATTTTGTGCCTGCAGCCTATAAAACGGGTGAATTTCACGAAAATGGTAAAGCGGGAAAAATCAATTTAAAACAAGCGATAAAATGGTACAAAAGCGCGGCAAATAAGGGTGACAGTACGGCACAATATAAGCTTGCCAAGCTCTATCAAAATGGCAGCGGTATCGAGAAAAACATCCGCATTGCGATTAATTGGTACAAGCATGCTGCAATCAAAAATCATCCCCAAGCTTATTATCACCTTGGT
>JBLHWW010000047.1:0-21904 GCA_047629075.1 Psychromonas sp.
AATCCCTTTTTAACGCACCAGTCCGGACAGCACATCCATGTGCAGAGCCGAACTTAGTAGAAACATCCATGTTTCCACTTGCTAAAGGAATTGATTGAGCAAGAAAAACGTACGGAAATTTTCGTAACCGCATTGGTTTGGAATTCTAATATATTGAATTGATAATGAAATATAAGTGGATGTCCGGCCTTTCTATTTTTTTACCCCTAGAGCACTAATAAGTGGTCAATTAAGCATCAGTACAGTTGATTTTTCACAAGAAAAATCTGTGGTTTAAGAGCTTTCTTTTGACCGGATGATAAGAACGCAATTGAGCACATCTTATAGTTATTAAGTAATATATGATTGTTTGGCTTACTTTTACTGTAATCTATTAAGCTTTAAAGCTAATAGATTACAGTAAAAATTATTTGTGAATTTGGAGAGGTTAAATTTGAAAGTTGTATTTATTCTGTCAAGTCTTTTGGTATTTGTGTTAGGTGGATGTTTGGGGATGTGGTTTGGTATTGAAACCGTTTATATTGAAGTAGAAACAATTCCCACTAAAACTGTTTTTGACAAGATAACTCTATTGGCTACCATAATTGCCGCTACTGGAACTTTGATAACTACATTTTTAGCAATATGGGCATATGCACAATGGAAAAAACAGCAAAATGAAATTGAGTTAATTAAGATAAGGAAAAATATTATTATCAATATTTCCAGCTTAAAAAACTCTATTTTGATGATTATTTATAGGTCTAGCAATATTGATGGAGCCAAAAAAGAATCACTCGCCGACCTTTCTGTAGCACTTCTTGAATTGAAATCTAACATTGAATTATATTATGTTTTCTCAAATAAAAAAATTGAAATAGGCGAACTTAGTGGTATGTCAGTTTATGCACAAGATGATTTTCTTGATAATACTAAAGAGTTTTTTTCAATGGCTCATGGCTTGCATTTTTTATTATCTTTTAAGTTTGCTTTTTGTTACCCCTCTTTTCTCATTTTTGATGATTACAGTACTAATAATGCGATTGGTACATTGTTAAATAAGTCCATAAAAATATTTATTAAGAGGGTTTCAGATGAAAATTATAGAGCAACAGTTAAAAAGATAGAGAGTGAAATGAATGACATGTCAGAGTTAGCGATGTATGCCGTAAGTAACAAAAACGCGGAACATTAAATATTTTCAGCTAAAATAAAAATGTTCAAAAGTTATGAATGGAGAGCCCACTTTATGTGGGCTTTTTGTTACCTAACAAATAAAAGACTAGACATCCATTAATTATAATTACTAAAAAATAGGGGACATCCAAACCTTTTTACAAACAAACCAAACCTCAGTGCGACTGCGAAAATTTCCGACCGTTTTTCTTGCTGTTGAGAAGCATGACTCTCTCAAAATGCGAAACTGCGTTTCGGTTTATCATCATCTACACGCGGCCAATGGGGGAATACCAACAATAAAAGTTAAACCATCAGCCCCAAGCGAAAGCTTATGAATAACCGATATGGTATTAACATTAAAAACAGAAGAGCAGAAAAAACCGGAGACACCCAAGTCTTTTTTCGACAGAAAAGACAGGACATAAACTTTTCCGTTTATATTGTTGCCTCAAGCTGTTTAACTGCTTAAGGCTTTTTTATAGAAGTTTAAAATTAAGGGGTTATATTGCTAATCTAAAAATGTTGTTCTGTAGGCCAGTGAAAACACTTTAATCTTTTTATAAGATTCGATATTATAAGTAATAATAGCTAAAAGCTTTCTTTGTAGAAGGTTTTTAAACTCTAATTTTCTATCGGTATTGAAAGTGTAAATTGATGTTATTTTTTCGTCGTAATCTATTTATTTGTCATCTACTTGTCGTTGCTTTGCTAACATCTGTATTTGCTGTTGGATCAGCGAATAACTCTACCTATGCCAATATTGGTAGTGATCCCATCTTAAAAATGACCACACCCGTCCTTGCTTGTGAACACTATAATAAATTAGAAATCAGACAAAAATGTCAGCAGGCGTGGTATGACGTTATTAAAGCCATCAATATTAATGCAAAAACGCCCCAGCATTGCGAGCGCTTAATCAATCTTGTTACTCTATTTCCGGCAACAGCATTTGCCAAACTGCACAAAACACAGGCATTCTCTCGAGCATTAATGAGAGATGAGCCGATGGGAAATCCACACTCATTCTCTGAAATATTATACCGCCCTCCAATCGGTTAACTTCTCCATTTTAAGAAATCTAATAGGCTTAAAAATCAGCGTTGAATCTTCGATTGCTGAGGTCGTAATAAAAAATAAAAATACTTTAAGAGACAATAACCATGAAAAAAAAATTCGCACTTATTATCACTCTGCTGCTTAGCTTTGCAGCGCACACAGCTCAATTTACAGAAGGCCAACAATATGAGGTACTGGATACTCAACCCTCTTCTCAGCCTGTAGTGACAGAATACTTTTCTTTCTACTGTCCTCATTGCAACAACTTTGAACCCTTTATTGGACAGGTAAAAGAGCGTCTTACTGACAATGCTAAATTACAGAAGACGCACGTTTCATTTATGGGAGGCAGCATGGGTGTACCAATGGCAAAAGCTTATGCCACTATGGTTGTGCTGGAAGTCGAAGAAAAAATGATTCCTGTTATGTTTAGACAGATTCATGATCTTAAGCAGATACCTCGTAATGATAAAGAATTGCGCCAAATATTTATTGATAACGGTGTTGAAGCATCGAAATTTGATGCGGCCTTCAATGGTTTTGTGGTTGATTCGATGCAGAGACGCTTTGATAAAGATTTCAAAAAAGCGGGGTTAAGAGGTGTTCCAGCAGTGATTGTGAACAATAAGTACCATCTTACTCCAGATGAAAGTATTAACTCTCAAGATAAGTATATGGAGTTAGTTAACTTCTTACTGAAGAAATAATACTAGGCTGAAAAAGCTAAACATTCTACTAAGTAATACTGCGTAACTGCGGTTTTTAAAAGCGGTCTTCAATAGTGATTGAAGACCGCTTTCCAATTTCTGATTGTCATTGTCGATCGGTATTGTCGATTTCTTTGCGGCATTCCTCCACAAGATAGAGCGCTTTGTAAACACAATAATCCGCTGGTAAGTTAGCTTTAGCGCGCTTAGGGAGATAACCCAAGTTAACTGTTTTGCACTGCTTATCCGTCGGCTCCTTTGTTATGCATGCTTTCTTCCGATAGTCTGCTTCTGGTTATCTTCCCTTATAGAACGACCCTGCCGCTGCACCTTTGGCGCGGTATATTCTGGAAAAGGTTTAAGCTGGATTTGTGGCGATTCTAACAGCGGAATAGAGGCTATTAATGTCTGAGTATAGGGCTGCTCGGGTTTTAGAAAAATCTGCCGCACCGTTCCCTGTTCAACCATTGAGCCGTCTTTCATTACACAAACCCAATCACAGAGGTTAGCTATGACACTAAGATCATGGGAGATAAACAAGATAGTGAGACCTAACTCCGTCCTCAGCTCTTTTAACAAAGCGAGAATTTCAGCCTGAATCGACACATCTAAGGCTGCCACCGATTCATCGGCTACAATAAATTTTGGCTTACAGACTAGTGCCCGGGCAATGCTGATCCGCTGCCTTTGCCCACCCGAAAAAGCATGGGGAAAACGCCGTAAGTGCTCAACCTCAATATGGCAGCGTTTTGCGACTTCTATTATACGTCGATCGGTTTCTTCTCTGCTGGAGGTTAATTTCATGGCTTCCAAAGGCTCTGCAATAATATCTCGAATGGTCATTCGCGGATTTAGAGAACTATGGGGATCTTGAAATACCATCTGTGCTGTTTTGGATAAACGCTTACGCTTTAAGGCTTTGTTGACGCCAAAGTGAACCTTCTTTTCGGTGTTATGATATTCAACACTTCCTCCACTGATAGGTGCTGCTCCCAAGAGAGCTTTACCTAACGATGTTTTACCTGAGCCGCTTTCACCCACTAAACCAATTATTTGCCCTTCGGGAAGATCCAAGGAGATATTTTTAACCGCCGTAAACATCTCCTGTTTATGGCTACTTCCACCCAATGGGTAACTGATTGACAGATTATTAATACTGAGCAAAGGCTGTGGTTTCTCCTTTGGCGCTTCGGGCAAGTTATTCAGGTTAGGTAAAGCGGCCAGCAAGCGCTGGGTGTAATGATGCTGCGGCTGGAACAATACTTGGTCTGCATTACCCGCCTCAACAATGTTGCCTTGACGCATTACTGTCAGATTGTCGGCAATCTTTGAAATAACACCCAGATCATGGGTAATAAACAGCATCGCCATTCCCATTTCCTCGCGTAACTCGCGCATCAAGTCCAGCACTTGTGCCTGAATTGTTACATCTAAGGCGGTAGTTGGCTCATCGGCAATCAGTAATTTAGGCTTGGTCGATAATGCCATCGCAATCATGGCGCGTTGACGCATACCACCGGACAATTCAAATACGTACTGGTCAAACCGCCTAGCTGGGTCAACAATACCAACACGTTCAAATAACTCAATGCCGACGTGGCGCGCCTTATCACGGCTATAACCTAAGTGAATCTGCATGGTTTCAACTATCTGGTCACTAATACGAATCGCTGGTGCAAAGCTTGCCATCGGCTCCTGAAAAATCATGGAAACCAAACCACCGCGCACTTTACGTAAATCCCGACCACGGAGTTTAAGAATATCGATATCCTGACTGTCGTGCCGAATTCGCAGTTCGCTCTGAGGCGCAATAATGGCGTTACCCGGCAGTAATTGCATAATACTTTTGGCGGTAATTGATTTACCAGACCCACTCTCGCCAACCAGCCCCATTACCTCACCAGGACGAATAGTAAGATCAATACCATCAACGGCGCGCACTAAGCCCTCATCGGTATTAAAATCGATACCAAGATTGCGAATTTCAAGTAAGTGACTGTTCATGCTTTTATTATTCATTATCATTATTTTTTCTCCGAATGAGGATCTGCCGCATCACGCAAAGCGTCACCCACAAAAACAAAAGCCATAATTAACACCACAAAAACCAGTACAGGAAAGAACTGCCAGATCATATTTTGCTGAATGTCCGGATCCTGCGCTTTTTGCAGTAATACACCCAGACTGTTAACCGGTTCAGTTAAACCGAGTCCCAGAAAACTAAGGCTGGTCTCGGCCAGAATAACGTAGGGAAAATTGATTAAGGTATCGACGATAATATAACTGCTAAAACTGGGTATCAGATGACGCCAGATAATACGCCAGCTGCTTGAGCCGCAAAGCTGTGCAGCCAATACGTAGTCCTGGTTACGCTCGGTCAGAATATGGGTGCGCAAACGCCGCCCTAATGTCGCAAAGTCCAGTGCACCGATAACGACAGCAATCGCAAAGTAGCGCTGCACCGCGGTAAGATCCATGCTTGATAATGCGACCGCGCAGGCTAAATAAACAGGAATGGAGGGAATAACGCGTACCGCTTCGGTGAAACTCATTAATACCGCATCAACTCGCCCGCCAAAATAACCACTGATACCCCCCACCAGCAAGGAAGTAAACAGCTTAACGATCAAAGCCACCACGGCAATACTCACGGTAATCCAGACGGCATGCAGGGTACGACTAAAGACATCTTTACCATCCTGATCGGTGCCCATCAGGTGAATTTCTCCCTGTTCAACACCAAATAAGTGCCTATCCCAACGAAGATCTAGATCAAGGCCTGCAATACTAAAATCAATCAGGCTGTATTCCCAGCCTTTAACAAAGAACTGCACATAACGGCGCTGCTGCTCATCTATATTATATTTATTCTGCGCAGAAGAACTCAAAGCACCGCTGGAGGTCAGCGCATCCAATGCCGCCAATCCACCACTGCCCGCCAGCGCCATAAAATCGATCTTAGGCTGATCTTTACTGTAGGTGTATGTAAAAGGACGTAAGGAAATACCCTGTTCATCCCAGAAGTAAAAAGCTTGTGGTGCACCGCGTTGATATTCAGTATTGGCACCACGAATGGTCGGGTCTATTGGAGAAAAGAACGGCGCAAAGAAACTCACCATAATGATTGAGGCAAGTATCCAACCCGCAAGCACACCACTGGCTTTACGCATAAAGCGGGCTTTAATTAATGCTAGCTGGCCTGCTGTATAGTAAGATTCATCCTGCGATTTTTTAACTTTTGGCCCAAAACGGGCTAATACACTACGCATCATAATTTACCCAAGTACACTATTACGGACGCGCGGATCAACCGCCGCCAGAACAATATCAGTAATGAAATTCATCGATATAACTACCAAGGCCACCAGAAATAAAATCGCTGCCGCCATTTCCTGATCATTAGTCATGGCCAAGGCTTCAATTAACAGTGCCGCTGAATCTGTCATGCCGATAACAATTGCGACGATCGGCAGATCATTAAATATCCGCTGAAAATCAAAGCCGATACTGTTAAATAACGGGCTAATTGAATGGCGCACGGGATAACCCACCCATAAGCTCATACCATCAACGCCACGCGCACGCGCCGCATCAACATAAAGTTTATTAGATTCATCGACCACCAGCGCCCGCACTGTTTGTAACTGCAGGGCAGTTGCAGCCCAACCGATCACAAAAATAGGCAACCAGATATGACTCAGAAAATCCGTCAGTTTGCCGTACTGAAAACCACTCACAGCAAACCAGGGTTCAGCACTCCACTGCTCGGAAAATAAACCGGTTGGTACAGGTTCACCTGCGAATACATAGAGCAAAATAATGGTCAAAGCTAATAAAAAATTTGGTAATGCCAGACCGAGATAACTAATAACACGCAGTTTAAGATCGAGCACTTTGTTAAAACTCAAACCGATAGAGTTAATCCAGCGCTGTTTTTTGTTATGCTTTGGATTTTTATCCAGCCAAGGTTTATTAATCATATAAGCTGAAAGAATACCGAAGGGTACGGCAATCAAATAGGCAAAAAGTAACCCCGCAATACAGAAACCAAAGCTCATCCAGAAGCGATCACCCAGAGCAATATTAACCGACTGACGCTTAGCACAACTAAAACCCAAATCTCCTCGCAGAGTCAGATCAGTGATCCAGCTGCTCCAGCGAACAATCAATGTACGATCCAGCCCCATCCGAGACCTTTCAGCCGCAATATCTGCCTGGGTAATCATTTCCCCTTGAGAGCTTTTATAAGCAATATACTTTTCAGCACAATCGCCGGGTAAGACTTCCATCAGTGAAAAAACAATGCCGCTCACGATCAGTAGGGTCATTAACGCCAACAGGTAACGGTTAAACACATAAAGAAAATACTTACTGTTGCGGCTACGCCAAAACAGAAAGCCTGCCACACTGAGCAGAACCCATAACAACCAGGTACTGGTAAAAAAATCGGCAATCATAATCGGATTCCGTAAACAAAAATAACTAAAAGAGAGGAGTGTTAGTTCTCTCTTTTTGGTGTTTCAAACTAAGGAGTCATAACCGACATTAATTACTCAAAAACCATTGAGTCGGAAGGTAGGGATACATTCGATAGAACTCGTATGAAGACGTTTTAGGAACTTCAAAGTTACCCAGAGCGCGGCTGTAATAAACCGGAGAGACGGCTTTTACTGTCCCGATAATGAACAGATCATCAACCACACGTGTAGCAATTTCTAGGCCCAGTTTGTTAGACTCTGGTGTACCGGCTTTCAGTGTCACGAAACGAGCAGCCAATTTCTGCATTTTTGCAACGGTTGTCGGCGGCGCGATACCTTCGGCACCGTTAGTATTAATATACTGTGACCACAGCATACCGGTGCGCAAATCAAAGAAACCACCATAGGGCGGAACCAGTGTTTCGGTATTACTTGCAATATTTGACAGTGGACGACCCATCACCCAGCTAAGCACGCTCAGGTCGTTAGCCGTCTGTGAGTTACGGTACTCATCTGAAGTCACTTCTTTGATAGTGGTTTTTATACCCGCATTGGTCCAATTATTAGCAATGATTTCAGCCAATTCAGTCGGGGTTCCCTGAGTGGAGTATTGAATATTCAACTCAAACTTTTTGCCCGAAGGTAAATCCCGTAAACCATCATTGTCTCTATCTACAACACCCGCTTTATCAAGCAATTCAGCAGCCATTTTGGGATCAAACTGAGTCCAGCTTTGCTGCAGTTTCTTGGTTATAAAGGGCGTAGTATCAGCGTCAAAACCAGTGTACTGCATGGGCGTACCCAATCCAAAGTAAGCACTTTCGTTGATCTGTTTACGGTTCATTGCAACCGACATAGCGCGACGGAAGTTGATATCGTTAAAGACCGCACGCTTCTCTTCGTCTTTGTCGGTCAGATTGAAGGCAAAAGTTGTTTGCGCTATGGTTGGACGCAACGCTATCTCATATTGACCCAGCTCTTTATTTTCCAGTAGGACAGGCGTCTGAGGCAGGTTAACCGCCTGCGCTTTATAGTCCACTTCACCGGCAATTAACTTAGCGGTTTGAATATCTTCATCACCAATGAAAACTTCTTTGATTTCGTTAATATAAGGTAGCTGATTACCCGCTGTATCTACCTGGAAGAAGTATGGATTAGCCACCAAACGGCGACCTTCCAGAGACTCCTCGATAACTATATGAGATTCAAGCGTCGGCATGATCGCTGTTAAACCCGCGTTAACCAATCGATCCGAAGCCGCTTTATCTTTTAGCAAAGGAGTGGGAATATCTTTCCAGTCAGACTGGCCATAGTAAAAATTAATCAGTGCATAACCATTGTCAAAACCCAATTCTTGGGCTTTTTTATCGGCATCTTTATTAAACTCAGGGTGAAACTGAGCCAGCAGGTGCTTAGGCTGAAACGGCTGGGCATAATCTTGAGCAAAGTTATCGAGAAAGCCCGGTGAAGGTGCGTTCATAGTAAACTGCACCGTGGTTTCATCCAGCACATCGACTTGGGCCGCTTTACCAGCAGACAAAAAGCGCTCTTTTGGTTTCTCGATAATATTGCTGTCCATCAGCATATTGTTGTACCAGAAAGCAATATCTTCGGCGCTAAAGGGACTACCGTCTGACCACTTATGGCCCTTACGAAGGTTAATCTTAAGGACCGTAAAATCGCTATTCCATTCCCAAGATTTAGCAATATTAGGCACTACCGTGGCGAGATCATCACTAAAACGAACTAGATTCACATGACGTACCGACAACAGATCAGAAGTGCCTGCTTCAGTCGCTTTTGAAATTCCTTTTAGTACACCGCCATACTGACCAATAGTCTGATAGGGAGCAATCACCAAGGGCTCCTGTGGTAAACGTTGTACTAATGCAGGTAGTGTTGGATTACCCCCAATACGGCTATTAAGGGCGTTTATATCCGGGTTCGTATTAAAGTTCATTTGGCAGCCATGCAGACTTTCAAATTCAGTTTTTTCAAATAGATGCGGGTAATTACCACCAGCATCAGCACCGGCGACAGAAGGGCACGCAGCGACTGCATTACCTGATATCAGCGCCAGTGTACTGGCGATCAGAAATTTAGACATGAGTTATTTCCTTAGGGGTTAAAGGTCGAACGGATTGTTCGTTAAATGAGTTGTTGGCTTGAAGTCCAGTAATGTCGGTTTGTGTAACTAGCGAGTTAAAAGCAGACCAATTCAGAACTGGCCAGCGTCGCTGCGCTGCAATCTGTGTCAATTGCGTATCAGGATTAGTTGCAATGGGGTAATCAACTAAGGCCAACAGGGGAAGATCATTAATAGAGTCGCTGTAAAACTGGGCATCGATTAAGCTTTGATCGTGCTCGATTAACCAGCTGTGTAAGCGGGTAACCTTGCCCTGTCTAAAGGTGGGCACCCCTTCTATTTTACCCGTGTAATATCCCGCTTCACTGGAAAGACGGATAGCTAAAACATCGGCTACGCCTAAGTATCGTGCAACCGCACTGACAATAAATTCAGCGGTGGCTGAAATAATCAGTAAGCGATTTCCCAATGCGGCTTGAATCTTCAAAGTCTGCAGGGCTTCGGCATAAATGCGTGGAGCAATATACAGCTCAACAAAACGTGGCATCATTCCGTCAATGGCGGTTATGCTTAACTGACTCAGTGGTTTGATAAAAAAACTAATATAATCATCCAGCACTAATTTTTCAGCGTTGTATAAAGCCATCATTTGCTTGTCACGTTCAACAAAATCAGGGTCAACCAGACCTTCGGATAGCATAAATTGGCAAAAAAGCGAGCAACTGTCACCGCAAACTAAGGTTTCATCCAGATCAAAAATAGCTAGAGCCATTACGCAGCGCCCTGATAAGTGTGATTTTTAGATGGCGCTTTACATAACAGTCCTTCCGTTACGGGTTTTGCGTGATCTTCTATTCCCAACAGATCACATACCAGACCGCAGATTTCCGTTTGCAGAGGCAGGCATTCCGTTTGATGGGAGAAACGATCGCCAATAACGAACAAGGGAATGTCACGTTCTTCCGATAAAGTGCCACCATGACTTTTATCATTGTTCATTCCATGATCCGCAGTAATCAGAATCTGATATCCTGCCGCTATCCATTCAGGAAGGTGATAAGACAACGACAGATCCGAGTGACGGGCGGTATTACGATAATGCGCACTATCAAGCCCGGCACGGTGCCCGGCATCATCAATATTCATCGGGTGTACTAACAGAAAATCCGGATCGTATTTGCGGCGTAACCATTCAGCATCGAGGTATAAATGGCAATCGGGATAATGGTTCTGATTATAAAAACAGCCGTATTGGATTAATTGCTCAGGCGCTTCGGTAAAACGATCCCTGACGGCATCAAAGGGCGCTATATTGTAGAGCTCACTAAACCAGTGATAAGCCGCTGCAGCCGTGGTTAAATTATTTTTCCGAGCCAAGCTGAAGATACTGCTCTGGGTAGAGTTACGCACCACATTGTTATGAATAATACCGCTTTGTGCAGGCCGCGCTCCGGTAAGGATAGTTTCATATAGAGGGCGAGACATTGATGGGAGCTCACACTGTAATTTATACAGTGTCGCTGTCCCCTGTTCTTTTAAGGCATGCAAAAATCCCATGCATTGCTCAGCCGTACTGTATGCAAGACCATCTAGAACGACCAGTATTACTTTATTCGACATATTTCCCTTCCAGTTTTTTACCGGCACAGTTGTACCCATGGAGTGTTATTCAAATTATTTATAGAAGGATAATGGAGGATTATGAATATAAAGTGACAGCTAGAAGACATTTTTATGACAGCCGGTATTATGGGATCAGCCTAGTGTCAGCAACAACATTTTGCTTTGCTTAACTTTTTTTGCTGTTAAAAAAGCATTATGATGGGCAATCAAGCTTAAAAAAACTCGCAGTGCCGAATGAAGAAAAAACAAAAAATATTCGAACGAACTTTAAATCCAGGAAATCGGAGCATTACAGTGTCTTTCTGCGCGTTTTCATAAGCCTTAAACCTTCATTACATAATATTATGAAAGAGCGCTATAACTATTAATAAAGGGCTTACTACGGAGCCATTACTATTTATCCACAGAACTCAACTGTCGGTTTCTATTTAGCATATAAACTCGAGCGATTCTCTTTTATCAATTGCGCACTTGACACATAAAAACACATAAATAACAACAAGATAAAAAAATAAGGCTTCACATCAACACCAACAGAAAAATGACAAGATCCACAAGTGAAAAACTTCTGTCTGTTATGCAAAATAGAAAGCAGATAAAAATATTACCCCAGTCTAAAAAAAAGCTGCGCAGTCCTGCATTTATCAACCAATCCTGCAACGATCGGTCTGCAACTAATATAAAGCACATTGACACCAACAACACGGCCTTCTAATTAGAACATAAATGTGCTCGAACGCTCACTTTAAAACCTTATATGTTTCAAAAATGTTAAAACAATGTAAATTTAAGGAATGTATAATGCATTAATCTTAAAAAATATAATATTCACAAGTAATTGGGTTAATGCATCGCGAGTTTAGAGGCATGGGGCTGCTGATATTTATTCCTGTCGGCTGTGCTGCGGCGCTGGCTGCTTTTCTCTATGTTAAAAAAAAGTCTTACCTTTAATTAGCTGCGCAACTGGCAGGCGCGTTTTGTTGTGCAGCTGTAGTTTATGCTTTATGCCACAACCTGTTTGCTGACGACGAGAAAACTCACGGATTTTTATGCAATAGTGAGGCGGTATTATCAACCGCCGTTACACGTCATTCTCTATTCTTGGATATTTTCAATTGAATTTTTCATTACTGCCGTACTCATGTTCATTATTTTAACGCTCAATGACCAAATCAACGCACTCTGTGATGCCCCCTATTCTGGTCGGTCTTGTAGCTGCAGTTATCGGTGGCTCTTTAGGCCCGTTGACGGATTTTGCGATAAATCTGGCGAGTGATTATTTGCTTACTTTGCCGGCGAAGAATTTGCTTTGAGTGGCCCAAAAGAGAGCCCTTACTTGATTGGTCTTGTCTTAGGCTGGGTCTTTGGGTCGTTTTTAGCAGCTGGATTTATTCGAAAATGATTGCACTATATTTAGCAAATACTGGTCACAGCAGCACAATCCCAAACCAGTATGACGTTCAAGAAACGGAAGAAAATGAAGGCCTGATAGAGACAAAAGCATAGTCAGCAGATATTTATTTAACGAATTAGTATTCAGATACATTACAACTAAACAATTTATAGGCAAAGGACAATATCATGACAGATAAAAAATACATTGTTGCATTGGACCAAGGTACAACCAGTTCTCGCGCAGTTATTCTTGACCACGATGCAAATATCGTCAGTGTTTCTCAACGTGAATTCAAACAAATCTATCCTCAGGCTGGCTGGGTTGAACATGATCCTATGGAAATTTATGCAACACAAAGTGCCGTATTAACTGAAATATTAGCTAAAGAAAGCATTCGCAGTGATCAAATAGCCGCTATTGGCATTACCAATCAGCGTGAAACAACCATTGTCTGGAATAGAGAGACAGGCATACCTGTTTATAATGCAATTGTGTGGCAGTGCCGTCGTACGGCTTCTATCTGTGACACGCTAAAAGAGCAGCCAGGTTTAGAAGAGTATATCCGTGAAAATACTGGTCTGGTGCTTGACCCGTACTTCTCCGGTACCAAGATAAAATGGATATTGGACAATGTTGAAGGCGCCCGTGAAGATGCTGAAGCAGGTAAGTTAATGTTCGGTACAGTTGATACCTGGTTAGTTTGGAAAATGACCCAAAGGCACGTACATGTCACTGACTATACCAACGCTTCCCGTACTATGCTATTTAATATCAACACATTAGAATGGGATGAAAAACTCCTGAAAACATTTGGTATTCCGCGCTCCATGATGGCGGAGGTAAAAAGTTCATCGGAAATTTATGGTCAGACCAATATTGGCGGTGTAGGCGGTACGCGTATTCCTATTGCTGGTATCGCCGGTGATCAGCAGGCGGCTTTATATGGTCATATGTGTGTCAATAAAGGTCAGGCTAAAAATACCTACGGTACGGGCTGCTTTTTATTAATGAATACCGGTGAAGAAAAAGTAACCTCCAACAACGGTCTGTTAACAACCTTAGCCTGCGGTCCGGAAGGCGAAGCCTCATATGCATTGGAAGGTGCGGTGTTTATGGGCGGCGCTTCTATTCAGTGGCTGCGTGACGAAATGAAATTACTCGCCGATGCTAAGGATTCTGAATACTTTGCCACTAAAGTTGATTCTTCAAACGGTGTTTACGTGGTGCCAGCGTTTACAGGTTTAGGCGCACCGTACTGGGACCCCTATGCACGAGGCACTATTGTCGGTTTAACACGCGGCGTAAATTCAAACCATATTATTCGGGCAACATTAGAAAGTATTGCCTACCAGACGCGTGATGTACTGGATGCAATGCAGGCCGATTCAGGTATTAAACTGTCTGCGTTACGTGTTGATGGCGGCGCTGTAGCAAATAGCTTTTTAATGCAGTTCCAGTCCGATGTGTTAGATACTAAGGTTCAGCGCCCGGCAGTCTCCGAAGTAACTGCACTGGGGGCCGCTTATCTAGCGGGCCTTGCTATCGGTTACTGGGATAGCTTGGAAGAACTGGCAGGTAAAGCGGTTATTGAACAGACATTCGAACCTCATACGGATCCAGTTAAACGTCAGCAGCGTTACCGCGGCTGGAAACGTGCGGTAAAATGTGCGCAGGCATGGGCTGAAATGCATGACGAAGATTTTGAATAACTGCATTAGACTTCATATCAGTAGAAAATATCACTAACTTATCTCGACAGTGTTAACCCAAAAAAGAGTGTCCTAAGACACTCTTTTTTGTATCTCCAATCCGCTCAAAATGCACCATCAGCAAGTCAATAGCCAATCATATTAACGGCATTAATATTTCGTCATTCGACATTCAATCGGATCGCCGCTTATATCGCGTGTCAGCCTGTACAGCAGGCTTTAATCTCCTCTTCATTTCAATTCGAAACTCATAACCACTTGTTATTTCATTAAATTGAAAGAATTAAGCACAAGCCGTGTTTAGTGAAGCAATCCAGCTAAACGAAAAGGCAGCAATGCAGAGCGTTATACCAGACGCATTAATAAAAGTAATAAAAGTAATAAAATTTACTATTCAGATTCATCCTGACGGCTTGGTAAGCGTAAATTTTTCTTTTGAAACAAAGAATCATAAACTTAATGCTCTTGGTATTATGTTCTCGGTAGGGTGTATTCTATACACAGCAAGCAGCGACAATCGGTGCTGAAGCGCACCCTACGAGCGACAATAACAATCTAAATTAATTAATAAAAAACAATAAGTTGAAGAGTTCACGCACAAGATAATACATGAAAAACACTCTGGTTAAGAATAGATAAAAGCAAAAAAACCTGAAAAAGCACCCTTATTGCATTGCTTTTATTACACAATCGCAAAGCTTAGAGGTTGTTTTGATAGTAAAAGAAATGGCTGGGTTGGCATTAAAAAAATATGGAAGGGTTGGATAAAACTTGCTGAAATGATGGAATATGTTGCCATGCTCGAGTCTCTATCAAAAGGCAGTGTATAAGGAAGGTGCTTTACGCGCTAAGATGGTAATAATGACTTGAGGGTTATTCTTAGCAAAAGGGGAACAAAAAAGTAATAGCCGCACACGGTTAAGCATAAAAATCAGCCCTGATACGAGAGTAAATTTAGGTGATATATCTACAATTGATATACTCTACACCCGCAGTGAATAGTTACATTATGAAACTAACAGGCATTCATTTGAATTTAAAAATAATAGCTTAAAAATAAAAAAACCGGCACAAAGGCCGGTTTAGTTATGCTCATATCTTAGTTAATTAACCAGCGATCAGATCTTTATAAGCAATCGTTTTACCTTGTGGTTTTTCATTAGGTAACTTAGGTTTAGGTGCACCAGGCTGGCTTAACCAGAACTGAGGATCTTTCTCAGCATTAAGTTTAGGACCACATTCACCTTGAGCATTAGCACGCTCTAAACGGCTCATTACTTTATCTTGAGCTGCGGCTAGACCATCCATAGCTTGTTGTGCTGTTTTTTCACCGCTAGCGGCTTCAGCAACATACTGCCACCATAATTGCGCAAGCTTAGGGTAATCTGGCACATTTGTACCCGTTGGAGTCCATTGCTCACGTGCATCACTGCGGTAAAATTCAACTAGACCACCTAACTTAGGTGCCAAGTCAGTCATTTCCTGTGAATTCAGATCCGATTCACGAATCGGTGTTAAGCCAACAATTGTCTTTTTCAGAGAAACTGATTTAGACACGACAAATTGCGCATACAACCACGCAGCTGAACGGCGATCAAGCGGTGTAGATTTTAAGAAAGTCCACGCGCCTGTATCCTGGTAACCCAGTTTCATGCCCTCTTCCCAGTATGGTCCACGTGGTGATGGTGCCATACGCCATTTTGGCGTACCGTCTTCATTTACGACGGGTCCGGGTTTAGTCATATCGGCAGTAAACGCAGTATACCAGAATATTTGCTGTGCAATAGCACCCTGAGCTGGTACCGGTCCTGCTTCACCAAAGGTCATCCCAGGCGCTTCAGGTGGGGCATACTTGTCAAGCCATTCTACGTATTTTTCTGTCGCATACACAGCAGCAGGTCCATTAGTGGCGCCACCACGTGAAACACTTGAGCCAACAGGATTACAACCTTCTACACGAATCCCCCACTCATCAACCGGCAAACCGTTAGGAAGACCTTTGTCGCCCGCCCCTGCCATAGATAACCACGAATCCGTAAAACGCCATCCTAAAGAAGGATCTTTTTTACCGTAATCCATGTGCCCATAGACACGTTCACCGTCAATTTCTTTCACTTTTACGGTAAAGAATTCTGCAATATCTTCATAGGCAGACCAGTTTAAAGGCACACCTAGCTCATAACCGTATTCGGCTTTGAATTTCTTTTTAAGATCTTCATCGGCAAACCAATCGGCACGGAACCAATATAAGTTTGCAAATTGTTGATCAGGTAATTGATAGATTTTTCCATCGGGGCCAGTCGTAAAGTCCAAACCAATAAAGTCTTCTAGATCTAAAGTTGGGTTGGTAACCGCTTTACCTTCACCGGCAATAAAGTCACTAATTGGCACAACTTTACCATAACGGAAATGGGTACCGATTAAGTCCGAGTCATTAACATAAGCATCATAAATATTGATCCCTGATTGCATTTGAGTTTGTAATTTTTCAACGACATCACCCTCTTGAATCAAATCATGATTTACTTTAATGCCAGTGATCTCAAAAAAGGCTTTGGCTAAGGTTTTAGACTCGTATTCGTGAGTTGTAAGCGTCTCTGAAGCAACATTGATCTCCATACCACGATAAGGTTTTGCCGCTTCAGTGAACCAGCTCATTTCATCCATTTGCTGCTTTTCAGTGAGTGTTGATGGGGTGAATTCACTGCCAATCCAGTTTTTGGCTGCATCACTAAATTGATCGGCTATCGCCATACTACTGCATCCAGCAATCAACAAAGCAACACTCAAACGACCGAGTTTAAATACTGATTTTTTGTTATCTATCATTCTGTTCTTCCTTTTATTATTAAAAGTGCATAGTTTTACGGTAGGCACCCAATAGTGCCAGTAAACATCCTTAAGTAAGGCAATCGGTACTCTCTCTGTCATTTCACCCCCATTTCATTACAATAAACAGCCAAATTATGGCTATAGCTAATGGCACCGATAACGGCAACATTGTTAATCCTATGAACCCTAAATGAATAAATGCAGCACTCAATAAGCTGATAAAAATTCTATCACCCCGGGTAGTTGTAATCGGTAAAAAGCCTTTACTTGCCACAGTAGGGCTTACTATTTCCCAGCAAACCATGGTTAATATAATAGAGCCAATACCCACAAAAAACAGCGCCGAAGGCGTAGTCCAAGCCATCCATTCCATATTCTTCTCCTATACACGGCCAAGAGCAAAGCCCTTCGCCACGTGATTTCTAACAAACCAAATAACCACTACGCCAGGTAGAATAGTCAGTACCCCCGCCGCCGCTAATACTCCCCAGTCAATACCCGATGCGCTGACCGTACGGGTCATTACCGCTGCAATAGGTTTGGCGTCAACTGATGTCAATGTTCTTGCTAACAATAATTCCACCCAACTAAACATAAAGATGAAGAATGCTGTCACACCGATTCCGGAGCGGATTAAGGGAAGGAATATCTTCACAAAAAACTTAGGAAACGTGTAACCGTCAATATAGGCAGTTTCATCAATTTCACGCGGTACACCGGACATGAAACCTTCCAAAATCCAGACCGCTAAGGGCACATTAAATAAGCAGTGCGCCAGAGCAACACCGATGTGAGTATCAAACAATCCCACCGATGAATAGAGCTGAAAAAATGGCAGCAAAAATACTGCGGGTGGTGACATTCTGTTGGTCAATAACCAGAAAAACAGATGCTTGTCGCCCATAAAGTTATAACGTGAAAAAGCATAGGCCGCAGGTAATGCCACCGTTAACGTAATAATCATATTCAGTGCTACATAATAGATAGAGTTAAGATAACCCGTATACCATGTAGGATCGGTAAAGATAGTCATGTAGTTGTCAAAGGTGAAAGTATCAGGCCAAAAACTTAAGCCACCCAATATCTCTGAATTACTCTTAAACGACATCATTAACAGCCAGTAGATAGGCAATAGCAAAAATATAATATATACGCTAAGCCCCAGTGTTTTTTTCTTATTCATAAGTACATCCTTTGCGTTAATTATTTACTATCGCCATGGGTCATTGCGGTATAGAACAGCCAACTGACTAATAGAATGATCAAGAAATAAATGATCGAGAATGCACCAGCAGGTCCAATATCAAATTGCCCAACCGCCATCTTAGTTAATGCCTGACTTAAGAAAGTAGTTGAGTTACCCGGTCCGCCGCCTGTTAATACGAAGGGTTCCGTATAAATCATAAAACTGTCCATAAAACGCAGCAGTATCCCAATCAGCAAAACACTTTTTAGTTTAGGTAATTGAATGTATCTAAATACCGCCCAGTTTGAAGCGCGGTCAATGCTTGCAGCCTGGTAATAGGCATCGGGAATAGCACGCAAACCTGAATAACACAATAAGGCTATCAGTGATGTCCAGTGCCAGACATCCATCAGAAGTACCGTAAACCAGGCATCCATTGGATTTGCAGCATAGTTATAATCCATGCCTAACGCATTAAGTCCCCAGCCAAACAATCCAATATCTGCACGCCCGAAGATTTGCCAAATTGTTCCCACTACATTAAGCGGCACTAAGAGTGGCAGTGCTAATACCAGCAAGGTCACTACTGACCATTTACCGGCTTTGGGCATCATCAATGCGACCGCTATCCCTAATGGAACTTCAATCAGCAAAACGCTTCCCGAGAAGGCAAACTGGCGAACTAATGAGTCCTGAAGACGCGAATCATTCAGTATTTCGCGGTACCATTCGACACCCACAAAATAACGGGTCGCCCCAAAAATATCTTGAATGGAATAGTTTACAACTGTCATTAAAGGCACAATGGCACTGAACGCCACCAATATAAATACTGGTAGAACTAAGAACCATGCTTTGTTGGATTTAGTTTTCTTCATTATGATCATCCTTGGCGACAAGAAATTCGTCGATATAAAGCATTAACCACTGCTCAGGGAAACTGATAAAAGCGTGTTCTTTAGGGACTTTCTGATCTTCCTGCAGACGCGCTTTAATCAAATGCTCACCCAATCTCAGGCTGACAATTTTGTAGGTACCCAAGTCTTCAACAAACTCAACTTCAGCCCGATAAGCACTATCATCGGGGGCATCCCACACATGCACAAATTCAGGTCGAATACCCACCTTCAGGTTATTTGAATCGATCATTTGCAGAGCCTGTTTCTCTAGATCGTTGAGTGGAAATATTTTTTCACCTAAACACACCCCCTGCTCACAGCGTTTTACTTCCAAAAAGTTCATTCCCGGGCTGCCAATAAAATAACCGACAAAAGTGTGGTTAGGCTGCTCGAACAGTTCGCGCGGTGTACCAAATTGTACTACCTGGCCTTGGTACATTAGGGCGATTTTGTCTGCAAAAGTAGAGGCTTCAAGCTGATCATGAGTCACATAGACCATAGTGGTCTTAAACTTCTGGTGAATCTGTTTCAACTTACGGCGCAGTTTCCATTTTAACTGCGGGTCGATAACCGTCAGCGGCTCATCAAACAAAATGGCCGATACATCATCACGTACCAAACCACGCCCCATGGACACTTTCTGTTTTTCATCGGCGGTAAGATTGGCGGCTTTTTTCTTGAGTACCTCGGTCAGCTCAAGTATTTCTGCAATCTCGCTTACTTTGGATTGAATTTTGGCGTCGCCCGCGCCCATATTACGTAGCGGGAAAGCCAAGTTATCGAACACCGACATAGTGTCGTAAACCACGGGGAACTGGAAAACCTGAGCGATGTTGCGGTCTTGCGGTAGAATGTCATTAACTTTCACACCATTAAATAACACCTCACCATCGGAAGGTTTCAATAAACCAGAAATGATATTAAGCAGAGTAGATTTACCACACCCGGACGGCCCTAATAGCGCAAAGGCTCCTCCGTCATGCCAAACATGATCCATCTCTCGAATTGCGTATTCTGGTTTTTCTGCATGTCTATTGTAGCTATGCGCTAACGATTTTAAGTGAATTTCAGCCATGATAATTATCCTCAACTCTGCGGCTACATGCCTGGATTAAGTTGCCATCCTCATGAAATACATTGAGTTTATGGGTGGGTACATAAATTTTAATTTTTTCATCTACGGTATAGTTATGCACACCGGATAAATGCAGGACCATTTCAAAATGCGGATTACGCACGTGTAAAAAAGTCTCGGAACCACTTATCTCAGCGACTTCCACCTGAACTGAAATTTCCAGATCATCGTCATTTTTAGGTAATAAACTCAAATGGCTGGGGCGGATTCCAAATTGATAATCGCCTTCCTGCAGAGACTGAAGCTCACTGGTTCGCGGAAAATGAACGGTGTTATCAAAGGTGACTTCGGTTTTAGTGATACGCCCGGGAATCATGTTAATAGGCGGCTCATTAAACAACGTCGCGGCAATCACGTTACAAGGCTTATGGTAGGTTTCGGCCGTTGGGCCGCTCTGAACAATCTGCCCTTCATGTAATATAGTAGTTGTGCCTCCTAGCGCCAGTGCTTCATTAGCTTCGGTGGTTGCATACACCGCAATGGTATTGCGTCGTGCAAATAATTCGCGCATCTCTTCACGCAACTCTTCGCGCAGTTTATAATCCAAGTTAACAAGGGGCTCGTCAAAGAGAATGATATCAGCATCTTTTACCAATGCCCGTGCCATCGCCGTACGTTGCTGCTGTCCTCCCGACAATTCTAGAGGCATACGCGAAAGAAACGGGGTAATTTGCAGCATATCGGAAATTTCTAACACTTTCTGTTTAATAACGGCTTCCGATTCCTTAGCTAAACGTAGCGGAGAAGCGATATTGTCAAATACGGTCATGCTTGGGTAGTTAATAAACTGCTGATAAACCATTGATACGTTGCGTTTTCGCACTGGCACACCGCTTACATCGAGCCCATTCACCAGCACTCGACCTGAAGTCGGTTTATCCAATCCGGCCATTAAACGCATCAAGCTCGTTTTCCCAGATAAGGTGCGGCCAAGCAGTACATTAAAAGAGCCAGCTTCAAAAGTCAGATTGGCATTATTGATATAGTACTGGCCATCTACTATCTGGGTTACATTTTCCAATGTCAGGGACATAGGCGATAATCTCCATTTTGATTAACAGTGAGACAAAAATCATTTTCTGTGCAATTTTGCCAATTCTCACACTACAATGCTAAATTCATGCCAACTTTCACGATAAAACTTAACCAACTGATAATTAACATTAATAATATTTTTTTAGTTTTTTTGAAAATAAAAAAACTAATTAATGAGCACTATTGTTAATAGAATGTGAACAAATTGTAAGTAAATGTGAACAACTTAGAATAAAATGTGAACAGCTGGTAAATAAATATATTCATCTTCTACTCATACATAGGCTAAAATTGAATAGGATGCTTATAACAAAAAATTATGATCTGAATTAAAAGGGGGAATGCTCGCTTAAATCAATGGTTGAAAGATTTACGCCTGTTTAAAAATAATTTTTGCTGTTGGTCTTAATAAATCATAATAATTAACTTTTCAGGAATAGGGAGTTATTAATGGTGGATTATCTTTAATATTTTTCTGTAACAAGGTTATTTTCTCGTAAAATATCCTTGTATTTCAAAGAGAAAGTATATTTATGAGCGTGATCCAACTCACCATTCAACTACAAAAAATAAAATATTTCTAATAGGGAGAGCTTAATCACAA
>JBLHWW010000048.1:0-21854 GCA_047629075.1 Psychromonas sp.
TTATTTTGAATAGTAAATCGGATCACTTTATTAATACATTGGCTATGGTGTTATCGGTAGAATGCACCCTACGAGCTATAGGGTTGTTGTCATGGTTGGTGCTAGTTGGTATTCAAATAAGATCGCCATTAAATTTACGCTCACAAAACCGCTGGGATAATTTTAAATAGCAAATCGGATCACTTTATTAATGCGTTTGCCATAAGTACTTTTATCAGCATCCTATTTACCTACAAACATAAAACGGTATTAACCGGGTGATGGTTATTATTCCCTTTGGATTTTTTTCTGAAAAACCCAAAAATCAAGCGCCGGTCATAGTATTGTTGGGGATCTCATGCCATGATTTCCAACAGGAAAAGTTGCTGTTCGAGACTGTAATCCACGCTTCAAAAATGAAAATTTAATTCATTGACGACAGGAATAGTATGGTGAAATTTAGAATCCTATTTATGTTAATCTTAACGCTATCAAGTTGTGGCGCACTGGCCAGTCAACCTGAAACCTCTATGATCGGCACGCCCGTTGCATGGTTTGCACTGATCATCTTTGTGCTCGCATATTTGTTAGTGGCAGGCGAAGAGATTCTGCAGTTGCGAAAATCGAAACCCGTATTAGTTGCCGCAGGTTTAATTTGGCTGGCCATTGGCTGGCATGCTTATGGCACAAGTGATGCTGAAACGGTGCAACTGACATTTCGTCATAACCTCCTGGAATATTCCGAGTTATTGCTGTTTTTGTTAGTTGCCATGACTTATATCAACGCCATGGAAGAGCGCCGTTTATTTGATGCTTTGCGTAGCTGGATAGTCCATAAGCGTTTATCCTATCGCAATTTATTCTGGCTTACCGGCGTATTAGCCTTTTTCATTTCTCCTATTGCCGACAATTTAACCACTGCTCTATTAATGTGTGCAGTCGTTATCAAAGTGGCTCCCGGCAAAAAACAGTTTATCAATCTTGCTTGTATCAACATAGTGGTGGCCTCGAATGCGGGGGGAGCATTTAGCCCTTTTGGTGATATAACCACATTGATGGTTTGGCAAAAAGGGCTAGTGGCATTTGATCAATTTTTAGTATTGTTCATCCCCTCTCTGGTCAGTTTTATACTGCCTGCATTAATCATGTCATTCTTTATTGGTCATGGGCCAATCAGTGATATGTCCGAGCGGGTCGAATTAAAACGCGGCGCAAAACGGATTATCGCACTGTTTTTATTTACTATTTCAACGGCTGTTGCAAGCTTTAGTTTATTTAACCTGCCACCCGTATTGGGCATGATGATGGGCCTAGGCTATTTGCAATTTTTCGGCTATTTTTTACGCCAAACATTGGCCTCAAGTCTCGCCAAAAAAAGAGCCTGCGCCATCGCTAGTGGCGACGATCAAAGGTTGAATTATCTGGGCCATGTTGTGCCTTTTGATGTCTTTAACCGTATTGCTCAAGCCGAATGGGATACGCTGTTGTTCTTTTATGGTGTGGTGATGTGTGTCGGGGGGCTGGGATATATAGGTTACCTGGAACTGGTCTCGACTCTTATGTATACCCAGTGGGATGCGACCTATGCCAATATTATTGTGGGGTTATTGAGTGCGGTGATCGACAACATTCCGGTTATGTTTGCGGTTTTAACCATGCAGCCGGATATGGTCTTAGGGCAATGGTTATTGGTAACATTAACAGCCGGTATTGGTGGTAGTTTGTTATCCATCGGATCCGCTGCGGGTGTTGCACTGATGGGACATGCGCGCGGCAGTTATACCTTTGTCGGACATTTACGCTGGTCACCCGTTATTTTGCTTGGTTATGTCGCCGGCATTGTCTGCCACTTGTGGTTAAATCAACATTTATTTTAGCTCAATCACTGACATAAATTGGGCAGATAAAAGGCGGTCAAATAAATTTTTCGCCTTTTATCTTTTGGATAACTAACAGATCAAGACAAATTTATGCTTTTTTCTCACCCAATTTTTCCAGTGCATAAACCACCAGCAACCCTGAGAACATTAAGAATATACAAGGTAGAAGCTGTGCAGAGTGACCGGTTAGCAGCTCAAAATCAGCCGGTAGCACATTAGCTTGAGTCAGTGGTTGTTCAATACCGTGTGAGTCAGTATACACAGATAAAACCTCTTTCCACGGCCACACTAAATATAAAGATCCAGCAATAAATCCCGCTAACAGCGCAATAATACGTTGATGATAATGATCTAGTAACCAGGTTAAAATCCTCACGAAACTCAACAAACCAACCACACAACCACTGCCAAATAACGCCAGAGTAGTTAGATCTAATGCTTTGATTGCGCCTAATACATGGCTATAGACACCTAATAGCAAAAGAATAAAACTGCCTGAAATTCCCGGCAGGATCATCGCGCAGATAGCAATAGCACCGGCCATAAAGATATAGGCATTACTTGCAACCACCTCAGCAGGACGCAGCTGTCCAATAGCAACCGCTAAGGCAATGCCTGCAACCAGCAATATAATACCGCCAACATTCCAACCTCGCATTTGCCGTAATACAAAAACACTCGACGCAATAATAAGACCAAAGAAAAAAGACCAGACTAATAAGGGCTGAGAGTCTAACAAGTAAGTAACAAGTCGCGCTAAAGAGAGGATACTAACGATAATGCCTAATCCCAAACTCAATAAAAAATTTCCGTTGATATGCAACCAGGCAGCTTTAACCCCCTGAGTTTTTAACGTTGTAATAAATTGCAGATTAAAACGGCTGAGACTGTGTAATAACTCCGAGTAAATACCCGTAATAAATGCAATTGTCCCCCCTGAAACACCGGGTACCACATCCGCCGCCCCCATTGCTAATCCACGTAAAAAAATACCAAAAAAATGTTTCATTTACAAAACCTTAATTTAAAAAACGACTGATAATAACGCAATATACCCAAATTTTTTGAAGACCCAGGTATCTACATCTTAATTAGTTTGGGTATAAAGAGCCTGATATGACAGACTTTTTTATCAGGCCCTGTTAATAGTTAATTTTATGAATTGTGATTGCCAGATAATAATCTGATAGCTTAATAGCTTAATAGCTTTGCTTTTGGTGCATTCTGCTAAAAGCTTAAAAACTGACTAATAGCATTATCCATAATTCTTACTGATAATCAGCAAGTTTTTGCTGCATTTTGTTTTTATACTCAAGCGACGTAAAGCTGCCTTTAATACTATTGCTCACTAAGCGTTTTGCTTGTGCTTTGGTCATGCCTAATGCAGAGCTCAACGCGACAAAGTTTTCGGTCATATACCCGCCGAAATAAGCGGGATCATCGGAATTGACCGTCACACAAATGCCAAGTTCTAACATCTGTAAAATAGTATGCTCAGACATGTCAGTAAATACTTTCAACTTGGTATTGGATAACGGGCAAATCGTTAGCGGCATCTGTGCAGCAATTAAATGCGCCATCAGCGCCTTATCTAAAATGGCACTCACACCATGATCAACACGTGATACCTGTAAATCATTAAGGGCAGTCCAGATATATTCAGCAGGCCCCTCTTCACCCGCATGAGCC
Organism: Psychromonas sp.; assembly: GCA_047629075.1. Classification (GTDB taxonomy): domain Bacteria; phylum Pseudomonadota; class Gammaproteobacteria; order Enterobacterales; family Psychromonadaceae; genus Psychromonas. The sequence continues at coordinate 3,549 of JBLHWW010000048.1, forward strand.
ACGGTTAATAATCCCAGCTCCCGTGCTTTGGCAAAAACCCGACTGAATTTTTCCGGTGGATGTCCTTTTTCAGAGCTATCTAAACCGACTGCCTTAATTTTATTTAAATGGGGAATGGCCTGTTGCAATGTAATAAAGGCATCATCTTCGCTAAGATGACGCAAAAAACACAATATTAATTCACTGCTGATACCTAATTTTTTATGGCCATCAATTAAAGCACGGTTTATCCCATTAATAACAGTTGAAAAATCAATACCCCGTGCCGTATGAGTTTGCGGATCAAAAAATGGTTCAACATGCAGTACATTTTGTTGCTGACATTTCAGCAGATAAGCCCAGGTTAAATCATAAAAATCTTGCTCAACGACTAATACATTTGCACCTTGATAATAGATATCTAAAAAGTCCTGCAGATTATTAAATTGGTAAGCTTCTTGAATCTGCTCAACTGACTTAAAAGGGATCTGCACATTATTACGTTTTGCCAGTGCAAACATTAACTCAGGCTCTAAACTACCCTCTAAATGTAGGTGTAATTCAGCTTTCGGTAATGAATTTAACCAATCAAAATTTATCTTCGACATACTTAACTTAACCTTCTCATTTTTATTATTATAAGCTTAACGCTTTAAGTTTTGACTCTTGTTGTAGTTTAGCTTTTAATAAATCATCTTCCAGCACTTTTGCTTGCTGCAAATATTCAATTGTACCTGTGGGATAATAATTTGTTATTGTTTTTCTTGCCCGCTGGCAGTCAGTACAACAGTTACAATGACCAGTAGAAAAACATTTTTTTATCCATACCTTAGCTGCGCATTTAAAAGTGCTTAAAATCATCAATAGCGCTGTTTTTTATCTCTGAACAAAGCGACCAATATTTAACTTTCCCTTACAAATTGTGCATTTTTATTTGAAAAATAGATTATAAACGTTCGATAGAAAAAACTAAAATTCACATTTCAGCCAAACTACTTGAAGATTCTGCATATTCAAGTAATTTGGGCATATAAATAGCACTTAGTGTAAACTCAAGCGCCACTCATTTCACTGACTGTTTTTCTGATTTATAAAATAAAAAATTGCTAAGCTGCAGGGGATAGAACAACCATAAGGTAACCAGATGTTTAACTTTTTCGAAAAAATAGTCCCCGCTCTTAATGACGCGGAGCCCAAACAGCCCCCCAATACACTACTGGCTTTTTGTCTTTATTATACAAATGGTTATAAAGTACCACTGGTATTAATGACGATTTTAACCGCTTTGTTAGCCATTATGGAGGTGCAATTATTTGGTTTTATGGGGCAGTTAGTTGACTGGTTAATCACTAAAAATCCAGAAACCTTATTAAGCGATGAAAGCGGCACATTAGTGGCCATGTCAATTATGGTATTGGTGATTATCCCGTTACTTATTCTGTTCCACTCATTAGTTGTGCATCAGGTTTTACTCGGTAACTATCCGATGTCTATTCGTTGGTTCGCGCATCGTTATCTGCTCAAACAAAGCATCTCATTTTACCAGGACGATTTTGCCGGTCGTATTGCAACTAAGGTGATGCAAACCGCGTTAGCCGTCAGGGAAACCGTCATGAAGTTGCTCGATGTAATGGTTTATATCACAGTGTACTTTATTTCGATGGTGGTGATGCTCGCCAAAGCCGATCTTCGGCTGGCAATTCCGATGCTTATCTGGTTGGTTCTTTATGTCATGCTGCAAACTCATTTTCTTCCTAAATTAAGAAAAATAGCCACTGAACAGGCCGATGCGCGCTCTACTATGACTGGGCGTATTGTTGATAGTTATACCAATATATCAACGGTTAAACTCTTTGCTCATACGGATGCCGAGTCCGCCTATGCAAAACAGGGCATGAAAAGCTTTTTAAATACCGTTTACCGGCAGATGCGTTTAGTCACTTGCCTTAATGTCAGCGTACAGGTTTCAAATTATATTTTAGCTTTTGTTATCACCGCGCTGGCCATTGGATTATGGATGCAAAGTGCTATCACCATCGGCGCCATTGCGATCGCAATAAGCTTAGCCCTGCGTTTAAATGGTATGTCGCAATGGATAATGTGGGAAATAAGCTCACTCTTTGAGAATATCGGTACCGTTACCGATGGCATGTCAACGCTTGCAAAACCCAATATTATAGAAGATAAAAAAGAGGCCCCCCCCCTGGTGGTTAACCACGGTGCAATACATTTTGATAATGTCAGTTTTAATTATGGCGAAGAAAAAGGCATTCTCACTGATCTGAACCTACAGATAAAAGCAGGCGAAAAAATCGGTTTAGTAGGACGTTCGGGCGCAGGAAAATCTACTTTGGTCAACTTACTGCTGCGTTTTTATGATGTTGAAAAAGGCCAGATTATCATTGATGAGCAGAACATTAACGATGTTCAGCAGGAAAGTTTACGTTTTAAAATCGGCATGGTAACGCAAGACACCTCTTTATTGCATCGCTCTATTCGTGAAAATATTCTTTACGGTCGTCCGGACGCGACCGAAGAGGATATGATCAAAGCCACCAAACGAGCACAGGCCCATGAATTTATTTTGAGCTTAACCGATAATACTGGCAACACAGGTTATGATGCGCAGGTCGGTGAACGGGGCGTAAAACTATCCGGCGGACAACGCCAACGTATTGCCATTGCCCGCGTCTTACTCAAAGATGCGCCCATTCTTGTTTTAGATGAAGCAACATCCGCACTAGACTCAGAAGTGGAAGCGGCAATCAATGAAAGTTTGTATAACTTAATGCAGGGAAAAACAGTTATTGCTATTGCTCATCGTCTATCAACTATCGCCGCGATGGACAGGTTAATTGTACTCGATGAAGGTCGAATAGTTGAGCAGGGTACGCACAGCGAACTGATTCAAGGGCATGGTATTTATGCACAGCTTTGGGCTCATCAAACCGGTGGTTTTTTAGGAATGGATTAAGGCCTACTGACCTTTAAAGTACGAATTTCATTCAATCTAAAAGTGTTCTGAGCAAGGCATGTATCGTTTATATGTAAATAATGCATCACGCAGCGCAGGACACCTGTGAATAAACCGAAGGCCAGTATTTGGTTATCGTCAGCTTACGTAACGCAGGCACTGGCTTATATAAAATACCCGCAAATGCCGTTGAAAATGCACTCAGAAGATCAATGCTCCCTGATAATAGTAAAAAAACAAAAAACTTTATCTTATCTGCTGATATTACCCCCGGCGGTGTGTAGCGTTTTATCCCTTAGCAAATATAACAATTCAAAATTATAATAAAAAAAGTGCAAGATATTGCACATAAGTAAGCATATGGATAAAGTCAAAAAGCCTCTAAAATAGTAGACAAAATTATAAAAACCATAATAACTAAAAAGATATAGCGATGTCTAAAATGAATTACATACTGCCATTGGCATTACTGGTCTCCGGTGCTGTCACTGCAGCATCTGATCACCCTTGGTATGCAGGTGCCCGTTTAGGTGACGCTCACTTTAGCGATTTTGCGAATAACAACTAGCATCCTGAGAATCAAGATCAGAATGATCTTGCGGGTGGTATTTTTCTCGGTTATAACTACAAATCATGGTTTGCTGTTGAAGCAGATTACACCTACCTGGGGGAAGCTGAGTTTGGTAACAATAACTCCGTCGAACAACAAGGCGTCGATATTGTTAGTAAATTCACTTGGTAAGCAGCAGATTTCCTTTCTGTTTTTGCTAAGGCCGGGGGATTTTACTCTTTTGCTGATGGCCAAGGTCAGTTTAGTGCTTCTCACGATAGGGGACTTATTCCAACTACAGGTGCTGGCGTAGAATATTTTTTCAGTAAAAACGTCTCTACACGCCTTGAATATCAATACTATCATGATCTGGAGATTAACAATTCAGGAATCAATACTAACTGGGATACGCATTTTTATGGTGCCAGTCTGGTTTATAGCTGGGGTGCAACTGCAGCGGTAGCAATCGTACCGATCGAAGCAGCTGTTGTGACCGCTGCAGAACCGCAAAAATAATCAACATTAAGCCGCTGACCGTTGAAATACCCTTTGCCTTTGATAGTTTTCAATTAGCGCTTAAATATATCGACCAATTAAAAACCATTGCGCAACAGCTCATTAACGACCCAAAAGCTGAGTTAATCGTTATCGGTCATGCCGATAGCCGCGGTCCAAAAGCTTACAATCAGAAGTTATCTGAACAGCGTGCAACATTAGTTGCTGATTACTTGGCAACTCACTTTGCTATTGATAAAATCCGCATCAAGGAAAGTGGTCGTGGCGAACTAGCACCAAAAGCAAATAATGCAACCAAGGAAGGACGAGCATTAAACCATCGTGTCTCAGTATTTACACTCGGCTTAACCATTAAAAAATAACTATAAGCACTGCTATACCCATGATACTTCAAGATACAAAGTCAGCAAAAAAAATTGTGCTGAGACGCTAGGAGCCTGACCGAGAATAGGCTCCTAGGCATAAAATTGAAGGATCCTTATTCTACAGTGAGATTTGATAACAACGCAGATTGGCACAATTTACCTTGCCCTACGGGGCGCAAGGTCGAAAACTAGCGCTGCGTTGCAGCAATCGAAAAGGGAATAATATCAAAAGCATTAAGTTTATGATCACTTGCCTCAAAGGAAAAACTAACACCCACAAAGCCGTCAGGATGAATTTCAATAGTAAATCTGATCACTTTATTAATGCGTTTGGCATAACCATTACCTCATGTTGCGTCTTGCTCTGGTCTACGACCTTGCACCTGACAAAGCATTTTGAAGTAACATGGGTATATATAGTTTAACAAAAGTATCCAGTGGCATTTTGTTCTTTATTTGGCAAATAATGACGCTTCTACTTTAGTAAACAATTCCCGACCACTGCTGCTTTAATGTTTGCCTGTTTTTGAATTTTTGATTCAGACCAAACCCCTTAACCTGCTCATTTTTACTTAATAATAAACTATTAAAAAAAGTATCCCAAATCGCGAAGGTAGAACCAAAATTTTTATTGAAGTGCTTGATTTTTGTACTGTGATGAATTTGATGCTGAGCAGGACTGATAAAAAATCGCTCCCACTTACCAAATCCCAGCCAAATATGACTATGGCGTAAATTACTGCCTGCGACATTAAATAAAAAAACAAATAGATTAACCCCGAGCAGATCAAGCACGGTGATATTATTTTTAAACAGGTAAATAAAACACGCACTGAGTAATACGTTCACCATCAGACCACGCAGTCCATTGAGAATAAATTCAACGGGATGAATACGGTATAGCGTTAAGGGTGTCATGCTTGTTGCACTATGATGTACAGCATGAAAACGCCATAGAAAAGGCACTTTATGCTGCGCTAAATGGAGCAAATATTTGGAAAAATCGTGGCTGATAAACAATGCAAATGCAAAACCTAATGATAAATAACTATCATTGACATAAAACCAATCCCCCTCTCCAAAAAGCTGTTTGATTATTTGATTAAGCCATAAAATGAAACTTATCTGCATGGCGAGCATCGGTACTAGCAATAGTTTTGTCCCCCCTTGATTGACAAAAATCCACACAAGATCGACAAGTGATGAGCTATTAATCCAGTGCTGCTTTTTAAAAATCAATGCGCCATAAAACCATATCGCCAAGATTAAAGCAGACAACAGATATAACCAGTAAACCCTTTTATTGGGATCTAATATAAAAAATAACGGTTGTATTACCCCCTCAAACCCTTCCCACACAATTTAATCCCCAAAAATAAAGCACTTGCTTTCTTAAATGATAATCAATATTATTCGCATTTGATAATTGAATCAACCAAGGATTAACTTTATGTTAAAAAAAAATCTAATCATCACTGTTATGCTGACCTTTTCCTGCTCAACCGCCATTGCTGCATTTGCAGATAAAGCCGAGCATCGTGCCGCGAGTTCGACACCGGTTAGTGAGTATCAGGTTAAAGCCAACTATGTGAAAATGGCGTATGCAGCTTATGAAGACTCACTTAACAGTGCCATACACTTACAAAGTAACATAGAAAAATTGCTGGAAAATCCCAGCGAACAGCAATTACTGCAAACCAAAGACGCCTATAAATTAGCGCGTATCCCCTACCAGCAAACAGAAATTATGCGTTGGGATACCGATATTACTATTACTGCAGGACTTGATAAAGATGGCGGACCGGCAAGCGTTGATCAGTGGGAAGGACAGGTTAATGCCTGGCCGTTAGATGAGCAGGCGATCGATTATGTTCAAGGGAATGCTAACGCAGGTATTATTAATAAAAAGAACGGCCCTGCTATTAACTCCGATTATTTAATTGCCCAAAATGGAGCGGGGGGAGAAGCCAATGTGACAACTGGTTTTCATGCGATTGAATTTTTGCTTTGGGGACAGGATCTTAATGGCACCAATGCAGGCGCGGGGCAACGTAACGTTAATGACTTTCAGACCGATCTTAGCGGCAAATGCAGCGTCAATAACTGTGATCGCAGACGTGCCTATTTACAAGCTGCCAGCCAATTATTAGTTGCAGATTTGCAAGAGATGCGTGATCAATGGAGTGCAACGGCAAGCACGCAACAAGGCACTTTGGCGTATAACTTTTTAGCTTCCGATGATGCGATTCGTTACATCTTATTTGCGATGAAAAACATGGCAATCGATGAACTGGCTTCCGCACGTATGAATGAAGGATTAGAGGGATTAGATCCCGAACAAGAACATGATTGCTTTAGCGATCTGAGCCATGTTGCTATTTATTATAATTTTCAAGCTATTCGTAATGCTTTTTATGGCGGTTATCAAAATACTGCCGGTCAATATGTTAGCGGTGCCAGTCTGGGCGATTATATCCACCAGCAAAGCCCGGCTATTTTTAAGCAATTTGATGACCAATTCAATGACATTGAAGAAAATATGAAAATTGTTTTTGATGCCGGCGAGCGTATTAACAACCCGATTCGTTTTGACCAGATAATAGGTCAAGCAGAAACGGCTCCGCAACGCATCGCCGCCTTAAACGCCGTCTATCAATTGGTCGATTTACAATTCGCTTTTGATGATCTGCAAGCGTTACTCTCTCTGCCTGCTCTGATTCTTTCCGGTGACGGTGACTAATCGGCCTGCAGACAGTTTATATATGACAATTCCGTTAATATAACACGCCATTTAGGCGTGCTGTATTAACGGAATTAACTGCTTTTAATGATTAATAGCACTTATTTATAGCCATTAATATATAAAACATTCTCACTATAGCGGCTCTCTTTATGATTAACAAAAATATTTTTCTCTTATCAGTGCTGCTTTCCTTTAATAGTTTAGCGCTGGATAAAAATCAGCATCTAGCGGGGGGTACCGCCAGCGTAGACAATAAAATGGCTTCGGCCTTCTCGATGCATTCGACTAATATGACCAAGGCCAAAAATATTTTAACCTTTAACGGCGGCAATAAATTTTTTGAAGAGCCCTGGGCACAAAGTGCAGGTTCCGTCAGCTCTCAAGATGGATTAGGCCCACTTTTTAACAGTAATGCCTGTCAAAATTGTCATGTCCGTGATGGGCGAGGACATGCATCACAAGCTGCAAAGGGTCAATTAGGGGATGATTTTTCCACACTGTTAATTCGCGCTTCCAAAAGTGAACTGACAACAGCGCAAACAGCGCGCATCGAACAATCATTACAAGCGAATGTTGGCGATGCCTGTATTGGCGGACAACTGCAGCACAAAGCGGTATTTGGTGTTACAAATGAAGCGAGCCAACAACTGAGTTACCGCTATAAGACGGTTAACTTTGCCGACGGTAAAGTCATTGAGCTGCGCGAGCCTATTTGGCATGTTAAGGGGATAAACTGTGAGATTGGTCAAGATACTGTTCTTTCTGCGCGCGTTGCCCCGGCGATGATTGGTCTGGGTTTACTGGCGCTGATTAATGAGCAAGATATTTTGGCTAAACAGGATATTGATGATGCTAATCAGAATGGTATCTCCGGTAAAGCCAATCAAGTTTGGTCAATCGCAGCGCAAGGTGTCACCTTAGGCCGTTTTGGCTGGAAAGCGGGACAGCCAACCTTAAGGCAGCAGGCGGCAGGCGCTTTTTTAGGTGATATGGGGATCACCAGTGATTTCGCTCCCTTCGAAAACTGTTTGAGCACGCAATCCGATTGTCTTAATGCAAAAAATGGTAATAGTGATCATAACAATACGCAGGAAGAATTTGAGGTGTCAACGCGGATCCTCGACAAGGTCACTTTCTATACTCATCATCTCGCAGTCCCAATACGCCGCAACGCGTATGCGCCGCAGGTTTTACAGGGTAAACAAATTTTCAAAAAAATTGGTTGTGAACAATGCCACACTGAAAGTTATACAACCCAAAAAAGTGAACAGTTTAGTGAACTCTCCGAGCAAAAAATTTATCCCTACAGCGATCTGTTATTACATGATATGGGAACAGCGTTAACAGATTTTGATCAACACAGTAACAGCGTCGACGGCGAAATAGTGGTTGAGTTTTTGGCGCAGGCAAACGAATGGCGAACCCCTCCTCTATGGGGAATTGGGTTAGCACAGACAGTTGATCCTAACGCTACTTTTTTACATGATGGTCGCGCCAGAACAATTTTGGAAGCCGTTCTCTGGCACGGTGGCGAAGCGCAGACAAGTAAATCGGCTCTGTTAAAACTTGATAAGGTCGAGCGTCAGGCATTGCTTGCTTTTTTGCACGACTTATAAAGTAATAAAAAAGTCGATCTATTTTAATACAGATCGACTCTTTTGCGCATAGCAATCACTAGCTAACTACCTAAGATTTTCATTGGTAATGCTAGGATATGTTCAGGCGAATCGGCAAAGTAGATAATGATAGCCACAAAAGCAGCAACGGTTAACAGGTACCAAGCCGTTGAAAAGATTTGCCCATAACGATCCAGTGGAAGCAGATGACTTTGATGACGACCACGCCACTCGATAAGAATCTCTACGCTGCCAATGATTAACAAAAAGCCTAATAACGCCAGCCCTAAACTGTAACTGATGAATACACCCATTGCAGCGGCTAGCATACAAGCAACTAATCCGATTTTGCTATTGATTGAAAAGCAGATGCTTTTTAGAATATGCCCTCCGTCCAGTGGTAAAATTGGCAACAAGTTAAAAAGATTTAAGAGACTGTTAAAAACAGCGAGTCCGGCAAAAAAAACAATATCGGTAGACCAATAAAGCAGCAGACAGGCAAGCGACAGAAACAATCCAAAGGTTGGCCCCATAATAGAGATAACCACGTCCTGCCAGCGGGTATTGATTTTATCATCGCTAACAGCCAGTCCGCCAAAGAAAGGGATCAGATAAATACCTTTGGTTTTCATCGAAAAATACTGCATAGCACGAATATGGCCATACTCATGAAAAACTAGGCAAGCGATTAATGACAGCGCAAATTGCCAAGAGAAAAACCAGCTATAGGCGGCCAGGCTACCACCAGCAAGGATCACTTTAAATAACTTAGCACTTTTGAATAATTTAAGACCCAATGACAGCATTCCAACGGTGCTAAATTTCTTTTTGATCTGTGCTTTTTTTATCGGAACTTGCTGCTCGATATCTTTACTGTTACGGCTCCCCTTATCGATCACACTGCCATCTATAAGGAACTGATACTCAATAGCGAAGGGCTGCCAACTTAAGTCAATAGCGAGCTGACATTTTATCGTTTGTGGTACCTGTTCTTCAGTCTCTGTTGCCTGATGCACTGGCTGGGACAGTTCAAAATGATGAATCGATTTAGCGTCTCTATTTTCTGTTGCGCTTAACTGCGAGACTAAATTATCCCCCCAATACAGCTCTTGCCACCCGGCAAGGGAGCCCTCGAGCCTTAATATTTTTCCAAAATGTTCAAGTTGTAACAGTTCCACTATGCGCTTCCCATTTGTTGAAGATAGCCATATTATGCCTTCATTGAACAACAACACAAGAAGAACCCATGGCAAAAAAACCTTCTTAACTGCCGGTACTCACTGCAAAATAAACAATCAATTCAACTAACAGAATGTTATTATCGGCGCCATTAATTTTGCGATGCATTAACAAACCATAGAAAAATGGATAAAAAAAGCGTGCTATCATCTGCAATGACGCTTCTTTATATTTTATTTTTCGGCCCCCCAATAAGGAAGCTCTCCGTGGCACAGCTCTATTTTTACCATTCAACTATGAATGCCGGTAAATCAACCTCTCTATTGCAATCCGCCTATAACTACAGGGAGCGTGGCATGCAGTGCTTGGTGATGACTCCCAGCATTGATAATCGTGCCGGCGTGGGAAAGGTAGCGTCGAGACTAGGGATTGAGTGTGACGCACAGATGTTCTGTGGCGATGATAATTTGGCTCTCATGATAGAGATAGCTGATCGGGCAGAGCATCAGCATTGTATCTTAATTGATGAAGCACAATTTCTCACTAAAGAGCAGGTGAAACAGTTAACCTGGATCGTCGATAAATTATCAATTCCTGTTTTGTGTTACGGCATTAAAACCGATTTTCAAGGTGAATTATTTACCGGTAGCCACTATCTTCTGGCTTGGGCCGATAAATTGGTTGAGTTAAAAACCATCTGCCACTGTGGCCGTAAAGCTAATATGGTGTTACGACTGGATAAACAGGGTAAGCCTATCTCCAAAGGAGCACAGGTTGAAATTGGTGGCAATGAAAGTTATGAGTCAGTCTGCCGGAAACACTTTCGCATTTTTCTGTGGGATTAAATTTCCTATCTTTAAGCAAAAGACCAGCAGGTTATCTTGGGCATTTGGGACGGATTCTTCCAGGGTAACTCAGCTCACTCTTAAAAAACGACTTAAAATATGCGTGCCTGTTTTCATTGCCAACTAGAATAATCCTATTAGCTAATAGGGTATCCTTATATATTTAAGCAATATAAAAGTCTGCTAAAATCCCCTCTTATTACTTAAATAGAAGCTGAGATAACAGTTTAAATAACAAGCAAACCGTTTGAAGGATTAAGAGCATTAGCAAAATATGACCTCAATTATCCTTAGGGACAGCCCACATGAAAAAACACTTTTACCGTATAACATGTCTATTAGGCTTCGTCATAACACTGATTGTAAGCGGATGCTCAACACAAAAAAACCTCAGATAACCGCAAAAATAAAAACGCCAGATCCGATTATTAACATAAAGCCGGTGCAGAAAGCGCCCATTAAAGTCAGTATTGCTGCACTGCAGGAGTTTGATGCATTATTTGATACACACCAGTACAGCAGAGAGAGTTGGGAAAACGGTAAACGGAAATTACCACGTATCACTTTCGAAAAAATGACAGATAATTGGCAAAAAGATTCGCGTAACCTCCCTGTCGAAGCTAAAAAATTATTTTTTACGCCCGATGGCACCCCATATTTTAATGGCCAATGAAAATATTATCCATGAGCGCAAATTGTTAAACACGATCCATTAAATTCACCTAAATTAAAAAAATTGCTCTTAAATATCGATTGATAAAAAACAAAAAACATCTAATAACCACCGCGATGCGTCAGACGTTATTTAATAAAGTTGATATTTTACCGCCCTCTCTTGCACTTGCACTTGCTGCCGAGGAAAGTGGCTGGGGTACCTCCCGTTTTGCAAAAGAAGGTAATTCTTTTTTGGTCAATGGGATTTTAGTGGTAACGGCATGAAACCTAAACAGCAACGTAAAGCGCTGGGGAATTATGGCGTGGCGTGTTTTGATAGTCCGCTGGCCTCCGTTGAAGGTTATATGCTTAATATCAATACCAATACCAATACCAATACCAATAATGCTTATAATAAATTACGCAGGTTACGTGCACAACTGCGCGCTAAGAATGAAACAATTAGCGGTTTTGAATTAGCAGGAACATTGAATAAGTATTCCAAACGTGGTCAGGATTATATCGATGGTTTACGGGAAATGATCGGTTATAACAAACTGCAATTTATTGATAATAGCTATTTAGCCGATAATAGGTTAATTCCTTTAACCGGTGGAGAATAGAGATAAAAAAGGGATTGAGTATTATTAATAAGATATGCGCACTGAGTTAAACTGCGCATATCTTGCGGTTGTAGGAATCAACAAACAAGGAAAAAAGAAATGCTCCCTTAGTTACCGGCAGCTAATATTGAGCTTATTGAGCTAATACTTTATTCATTCGTTCAAATCCGGCCTCTAAATCAGCAATCAGATCATCTACATTTTCCAGACCAACATGCAGGCGAATTAATGGTTTGCTTGCATCCCACTGTGTGGCAGTTCGTATTTTATCAATACCAAAGACGCCCAGAATAAGACTTTCAAAACCGCCCCATGAAAAGCCCATTTTAAAATAATTCATATTCTCGACTAAAGCTGTCACCGATTTTAAATTACCTTCTTTTAAAACAAATGAAAATAAACCATTACTGCCGCTAAAATCGCGTTTAAAGAACTCATGACCTGGACAGGTTTCGAAAGCCGGGTGACGCAGGTGATCAACTTCAGGGCGAGTTGCTAACCAATTGGCAATAGTGAGCGCATTTTTTTCATGTTGCGCCATACGTATACCCAAAGTACGTAATCCCCGGCTGGCTAAATAAACATCGTCAGGCGAAGTACATTGGCCCAATAAATAACTGTGTTCACGCAGCGTCGGCCAATACTGGCTATTCGCCGTGGCAGTGCCCATCATGACATCGGAATGCCCAACAATATATTTAGTCGCCGCTTGAATGGAGATATCAACCACCATTTCAAAGGGACGTGAATTGATAGGAGAGGCCCAAGTATTATCTAACATGACGATCATATTATTTTCATGGGCAATACGGCTTAATGTGGGTACATCTTGAACTTCCATGGTGATTGAACCTGGGGATTCAAGAAATAATACCTTGGTATTAGGCCGAATTAGCTCACTGATCCCCGCACCAATTAATGGGTCATAATAAGTCGTCTCGACACCAAAACCAGCCAATAAAGTATCACATAAAGCACGGGTAGGTTCATAAGCGTTATCAAGCATCAATAAATGATCGCCCGCTTTTAAAAAAGACATTAAAGCACTGCTAATCGCAGCGGTGCCAGAAGGATATAAGGCAGTACCAGCACCGCCTTCAAGTTCAGCAATAGCCTCTTGAAAAGCAAATTGAGTCGGTCCGCCGCGACGCCCATAAAACATTTCGCCATTGTTTTTATTTTTGCTAGCAAAACGCATATCTTCCATAGTATCAAACAACATAGTCGAAGCACGTACCACCGGAGGATTAACCACCCCTTTTGTCCATTTTTTATTACGTCCTAGACATACAATTTGTGTTTCTTTTTTCATATTGATTTCCATCTGTAAATATCGCAAGTTGCACTATATTAGCATTTCAATGAGTGATGAACAGTGAGAATAAAGCCATAGCTTAGAAGAAAAAATTCACTTTACCGATTAACTTCGCAAAACAGCTCAGAACGATCCCAATTGATAAGCTAACAAATTTATTACAACACCATAGATAATTATCTTATATAATTTGTCGGCTACTCTCTATTAAGGTCTCATTATGTTATTCCAATCAAAATTTGTGCTAAATCGTGAACATTTTGAAGAATGTTTTGATCAATCATTATTGTTAGGGGGGAAACCGACTCCGAAATATAAATTGATGGTTTTTCTTGTCTTTGCAGGTGCTGCGATTATTCTATTTTCTGACCAACAAAAAACAGTGGGTTTATTTATAGTTTCTCTCTCTTTTGTTGAATATTTCAGTTTTCGTTACCGCCGTGCATGGTGGTTAATGAGACAAATGTGGAGCAAAAATTCTCATAATACTATTACCTTAACAATCAGCGAACAAAGTATAAAAACAGAAAGTTTATATATTAACAATGAACTGCTCTGGGATGAGGTTAAACACAGGGTTGAAACCCCGAATGGCATCATGCTTTTTTTAAAAGACGGTGCTAAAAATTACCTGTCAAAATCCAGCTTAAATGAACAAGCGATTGCATTTATCAAGTTAAAAGTTGCTCAACCAAAAACAGAAGAGCATTTATAAAAGTATTTAATGAACCCAGTAAATGCTTATTCAGCAGTCGCTAGAGCAAGCTGCTCAGACTGAGAATTAAAATTGTCCACGGCTTTCATCTCCAGAACGCCGTACGCTGGGGTCTCATAGGGATGAGTGGTGATTAATGCTTGTAAAGCCGATTTAATGTTCTCTGCAGAGCAGACCATTTCAACTTTATATTCGGCTATTTTTGTCACCTCATTTTTTGTGCCAATAAAAGCATGACTATCAGCAAGAGGACGAAATTGGCCCTCACCCAGGCTTTGCCATGAACAATAATCATAATTCCCAATCCACCCGGCTCCTGCCGCAAATAAAGCACTTTTTACGCTTCCTAGATGTGAAGCCGGTACATAAAAAATTAACTGATACATTTTATTACCCTTTTATTAGCAGGCGAGATGATTATCGAATAAGCAAACGCTATAATTCGAAAGGCTAGAACTCAATATTTCGGACTTGTATCCTTGTATCGATGGTATGCTTATAATTGCTATCGGCGACCAACTCGCCAGACAGATGAATTGCCACGGAACGTATGCTTACTGCCGCACTGGGAACAACTGATTCAGTAAAAGTCAGATCGGTTATTTTTATAAAGTTTTTATCTGAAAGTCCTTCCCAACCACCTGCTGCTGAGTAACAATTGTCGACAAGGGGATCAATAGGGGTAACATCGTTACTGCCATATTGAATTTCATTATTGGACAACCTGAAACCCTTCCTGTACGTAGATGGCGCATGGCTTTTGTTATCATCTTTATAAGAATAAATGAGGCAGCTTGAGGTACCGCTAGAGACTGAATCAACCACTTTAGTTCCTCCATTTCCTACTAAAAAATCACCACCTCCGTATCCAGCTCGCCTGACATCAGCTTCCATCATTGACATAATGGACTGCAAATCAGTGCGTAACCGTGAATATTTCAAACTTTTGGCTCCGGAGGAAATACTGGTTAAATACAGGCCAATAACCATAGCTAATAATACTGAGCCAAGTAATAGAGCCAACATCAATTCAACTAATGAATATCCTTTTTTTTTAGTTAACATTGCTTATATCCTAATTGTGCACTGCCGGGAGAACAGACCCTTAAACGCATGCTCGACTGGATCACTTTTAATGTGTATCCATTATGATTACTAAAAGTCACATTACCAGGGTTAGCATGGAACCTCATTGGCTTGTAGGAAGCAGGCTTACTGCCAAAATTTATCGTGGCAAACAGATGTTGACCATCGGTTAACTGTTCAAATTTATTATTGCTGTTTAACGAACACGAATCGGCGGCAGAACTATCTGACATTGCTATCTTCCAAATATCAGGATTTGTATCCTGACAAAAATGCACGTAAATCTGGGCGTTATCCTTAATGGCCTGAGTCTGCGCTAAACGCAAGAAGTGATAAAGATGTTCAGTTTTTTGTATTAAAGTCTGCTGTGCAAAGAGAGGCTCGTAGTTACTGATGCCGGCTGCGACCAGAATCAGGATTACCGTTAGGGAAACCAATAACTCAAGGAATGTAAAACCACGATAATTATTATGTTTGATTTCCATATATAACCTTTCAACAGCATCCATTTTCATCAAAATTGAGGTCATTGTGTCTCTATACCTCAAAAAGCATTAATGCAGGAGTGATTTTCTGCATCAATAAAGCTTAGTTTACATAGACACTTAATCAAGTAACTATCAATTTTTCATCAAAATTATTTGAGTCTGATAAATAACCTTCCCAATGATTTTAGGTTGCAAAAATAATTAAAATTTTTTAAATGTCATAAAGTTGCAACAATAATTCCTTATTGTATCTTTACGCAGAATTTTTCTGCCGTGAAAACAAGGAAAATAATATGCAATACATCAAGACTGATACTGATATTTTTGCCGATGATGCTCTTTTTTTTACGGCTAAGAAGAAAATTCCAAAAGTAAGAAGGTGGCGTGAAATTGAAGCTATTAAAGCACAGCAAAAATTATCAAAAGAGTTGCTTGAGATGGGTTTAGATCTTGATTTTTCATTAAGCGAATGGGCTCAACTTAGATTATAAATGCATGGCACAGCAAATGCCGTTCGCTTAAGCAGTTCCAAACTTATATCTTAGCGGAACATTTGGTAGTATATAAAACACTGAATGTGTAAACGCTCGGTGTTTTTTATATAAAACCAAGTTCAGCTCTGTCATGAAGCGATTTATGCCCTAACGTCGTACTATTTGGCACCCCATCAGAATGATCGACCAAAATCCTTGATCTGCGGCTAAGCGGCGCCGTTAAATACTAAATTTTTGTGTGCAGAACAATACCGATTCAATCTATTTAGTATAAATTGCTCTATAACAAAGCATTCAAATTATTTATAAACTAATTTTATTGCTTGATTCCCCCCCCCGCCAAATTTTGAAAAGATGAGGGATTACTATCTATCGGAAAGATCCACTTTTGAAGGCTAAACTTCGAACAATGATTCGATTGACAACCCCTGCTCAGAAAGCACATCACGTAAATATTTTAGTGCTTCAACTTGTATCTGCCGCACCCGCTCGCGTGTCAGACCGATCTCTTTCCCCACATTTTCGAGGGTTGCGGCTTCATAGCCTAGCAAACCAAATCGTCTTGCTAATACTTCACGCTGTTTAGGATTAAGATCTTCTAGCCATTTAACAATACGCAGTTTCATATCTGCATCTTGCAGTTCATTTTCCGGTGAAGCCTCTTTTCGATCCGGGATAATGTCTAATAATTCTTTATCCGAATTATTTCCTATGGGGATATCAACGGAACTAATACGCTCATTAAGCTTTAAAATCTTAGAGACCTCTTTCGCAGACACCCCCAAAACTTCAGCGATCTCTTCAGGCGTTGGTTCGTGAGTAAGAGTGTGGGTCAATTCGCGGGCGGTCCGTAAATACACATTTAATTTTTTTACTATATGGATAGGCAAACGAATGGTACGGGTTTGATTCATTATCGCACGTTCAATAGTTTGACGTATCCACCAAGTTGCATAGGTTGAAAAGCGGAAGCCTTTTTCCGGATCAAATTTTTCAACAGCCCGAATAAGTCCTAGATTACCCTCTTCAACTAAATCTAATAAAGATAATCCACGATTATTGTAACGACGGGAAATTTTCACCACCAGACGTAAATTACTTTCTATCATGCGTTTACGTGATACTTGATCACCGCGTAATAAACGCCTTGCGTAATAAACTTCTTCTTCTGCTGTTAATAGTGGCGAGAAACCGATTTCGCCTAGATAAAGTTGAGTCGCATCCATGCTTTTTACTTCACTAGCGACCGCTATCTTAGCGGCACTAAACTCTTCATCATCAATTGCATCTACAGTTTCATTTTTATTCAGATCAAAAGGGAGTATTTTTTTGATCTCTGATTTTAAATCCTTAATCATAACCACGTCCTCTTTAAAAAGCTTAACCTGCTGTTACAAAAAACCTATTATTTCATATAAATACTTATGAAAACCTGCTCACGATAAAGTCGTTTAATTGACAATGCGATGATGATTAAGTGAAATATTAACGTTTAGGTAAATAGCGCAATGGATCGATAGACTTTCCTTGATAACGGATTTCAAAGTGCAGTTGCACTCTATCTGTACCACTATCTCCCATTGTTGCTATTTTTTGGCCTGCTTTTACCTGTTGTTTTTCACTTATTAGTAGCTGCTCATTATGCGCATAAGCACTTAAGTAATCATCATTATGTTTTATGATAATTAAATTACCAAAACCACGAAGACCCGCACCTGCATAGACAACCTCACCAGACGCTGCCGTATAAATAGGCGTTCCACGCTGATTTGAGAGACTTATCCCTTTCATTCCCGTCGGTGAGGAAGTAAAAGTTTTAGTCAATTTTCCCTTTGTAGGCCATTGCCAATGGCTTATTTTAACATTTGACTTTTTAGGCTTAATTATTTTCACATCGGTTTTTATCGTAGAGGGAGAATAAGTGATTGGATTTTTTTGTACAATAGCGGGCTTTGTTTTTTTACTGTAAACCTGATCTGAGTATGATATTTTGTTGTCTTTTGTTGATGAAAATGCTCTTTTTACTGTTGGCTTGTTGGCAGAAATAGTATTTCTCTTATTGACTGCGGTTAAAGCTAAAGTTTGGCCTTCCATAATAATATAGGGTGCAGATAATTGATTGTATTTCGCCAAATCATCAATATTAAGATTCGCCCGCCAAGAA
>JBLHWW010000049.1:0-21833 GCA_047629075.1 Psychromonas sp.
CCAACATATTTAAAATTATTTTCATTGGTAAATTCGTATGGCGGTGCGCTTGCTGACAGGGATACTTCAAAGGAAACTAAAGGGTTATCGGCTTCTGCAGCGTTATAATCTACGCATATAACATTTTTTGATTGCGCTTCAGGCAGTCCTGTTAAGCTGTAATGTCCGATGACCACGGGTTTAACATTATCCTGCTGCTCATAAGCCCGCAACCACCCAGGTATAATGTTCGTAATATCAAAAAGAGATTCATCCACCGCGGAGGGGTATTCAGCGCCCTTTAATAAGGTTTCAAATAATGCAAATAACGCATGGTTTGAATCAAATGCATTTCCCCAATACGCCTCTTTTAAACTCTTATCATTATTCAGGTAGGGTTCAATGGCATTAAGGGCGGGATCATCCCAACAGGCATGGATAGCAGATACGGATTCAAAATCAATAAATAATGGCAGTTTTTTAAACCAATTTATCCAATATAGATGCTGATCCGAACCTTCACCTAGGATCTCTAAAAAGCGTTGATGCTGCATAAAATTGTGAGCCGAGTGCGCCCTTGCCCACTCACCCGGCTTCAATTCAATGGCCCAACCTATTGCATTAAACTCGTCTTCACCTAGTAAACAACAGGCATAATTTTGAACAACAAGAGACTCTACCAACTGCAGTAAACTTAACTGATCCACCTCAACACCGGGGGTGCTATCAATAAGATTACCCATGAATACCAGTTGGGTGTGACCAACATTCGATTCAAGATTATCAAGATCAACAGACAAAAGATCAAGCAGTCTAAGCAGTTTTTTATATTGGCCGTGAATATCACCGATAAAATACAGCCGCTTTATATGAACATCATTTAACATATTAGAATCCAATAACGCTATGTTTATAGTGTGTGATTAAAATTTTAGTTTAAATGTGTCAATTGAGTGGCTGATTTTGGTGATAATAATGGCAATTGATTAGTGCTGCCAGTTTTTCTTCATTTTATTGATGGAAAACAGGTCAACATTATGGCTGTTGACATACTTACCGGTACAGATTTTAATGCTTAATATGGCATTAAATAATTTAGCCAACTTACGGTAAGGTGCTATTTCCCAATGCTGCACAAAAGTGTTCGCGATGACCACATCTTCACCTCTATTTAAATAATATTTGCATTGGTTTTGACACCATAAATGTGCTTCTTTTAATTGCCGAGCATCAAATTGGTATTCACCCTGTTTGTTTATAAAATACATATCCGTTTCTAAATGCACGGCATTTAATGTTTTTGCCAGAGTCGATTTACCGCTGCCTGGTAATCCACGAATTAAGGTGAGCTTAGGTCTGTTCAAATTATTTCTCCTGCTATACCCATGTTGCGTCCAAATGCTTTGTCAGGCGCAAGGCAAATTATACCAATCTGCGTTGTTATAAAATCGTTATATAGAATAACGATACTTCAATTTTATGCCAAGCATCTCAGCACAATTTTCCTGGCTGACTTTGCATCTTGAAGTATCATGGGTATATAACGATTAGGTTTTCAAGTCGAGTTTAGACCTCAAAACAGGCTCGCTTGTCGGTACAGCAGGTTTCAGTTTTTTAATGGCATTATAATAAAGACTCCAAGCCATTAAACCCGCCAGAGCATTGCCGAGCATGGCACCAATAATAACCCCTTCTAACAACCACAACTGGCTTGCTATCCAGACTACAGGCAAGTAACAGAGGAACAGACGTAAGATTGAAATAAGCAATGCGCGCATCGGCATTTCCAATGAGTTACAGACCGAAACCATTAACATACAGACACCCAATGAACCTAAACTAATGGGCACCAGCAGTAAATACTGATAAATAACGCTTTGAACTTGACTGTCTGCACTGAAAAATGATGCTAAGGGCGCGGCGAAAAAAAACAGAACAGCTGCTAAGATCGCCTGTAAAAGAAGACTAAAGATAACCACTATTTTAACTAAACTAATAATTTTCGTACCATCTTTGGCGCCATATAATCGCCCAACCATAGGCGGCAGTGACATAGTTAACGCCAGCACAACAACAAGAGTAAAAAACTCAATGCGCGATGCCATTGCCCACCCAGCCACCGCAGCTGCCCCAAAAGCGGCTACAATTTTAGTCACAAAAACAGATGCCAGCGGGGGTAATAATTGCCCCATCATAGCGGGTGTCATTATTGCGTTAACCTCTTTGATTGACTTCCATACCGGCAGAGAAGCCCAATCAAAGGAGATCCAGTTTTTGTTCACTAATTTGGGGAGAATAATGAATAGGCCAATGCTGAATGAGCAGATGCTTGCGATCGCGGCCCCCTGCAAACCTAAATCGAAATAAAAGATAAAAATCGGGTCCAGGGCAATATTAATAATACTGGTTGCCATCATTAATATACCTGGTAGAAAATTGTTACCATGAGAGCGGCAAATACTATAGGTAAAATACAACATAGCACCTAACCATGCACTGCATAACCACAAAGGCCAGTATTGATTGATATAGGGATTGACATCCGCTGAGGCGCCTAACAGGGTTAATATTTGCTCGCGCATAAACCACATCAGAAGCGCGATGACAAAGACCCCGACGGCGCCCATGATAAGGACTAATCCGCCAATCTGTCTGGCTCTATGTTCCTTTTTTTGGCCTAACATTCTTGAAATAACCGCCGTTGTAGCAATACCTAGCCCCACCTGCAGACCTATAACCAGCATCTGTAATGGCATGGTAAAACCCTGTGCTGCTAATGGCAAAACGCCTAGTTGGCTTATAAAAGCACTGTCTGCCAGTTGAAAGCTCATTAAAGACAAAATGCCAAAGACCATTGGCCAGGTTTGCTTAAAAATATCTCTGGCGAGGGCGATTATTTCTGTTCTGTTCATGTTGACCTTCAAGCTGCTTAAAATAATAATGACAAGCCGAGGATAATAGCATTATCAAGCAGAGATTGGGGGAAAAAACACGGAATTAAGTTTGCAATTACATCAGAAATTTATCTGCAAATAGGGCTATAAATAATAGGGTTAAATGGAGAATCGAATATTTAAAAAGATCCAACGCAGCATAGGATGTTTCCGATAATTTTAATGCCGCTGCCTTATAAATAAAAATAACATTGATCAGCGTAGTGACAGATAAATACAGGTAACCCGACATATGGATTAAGAAAGGTAAAAAACACACGATGGTCAATAATAAACTATACAACAGAATGCAGGTTTTAGTGAAATCAATGCCGTGGGTGACCGGCAACATGGGTATTTTAGCTTTTGCATAATCGGCCTTACGGTGAATCGCCAGCGCCCAAAAATGAGGAGGTGTCCAGGTGAAGATAATCATCACTAAAATCCACGGTTGTGCGGCTAATTCTCCGGTTTCAGAAATCCACCCCAGAAGAGGCGGCATGGCGCCCGCTAGCCCGCCAATCACAATATTTTGCGGTGTAGCACGCTTTAAAAACATAGTGTAGACAAATGCATAACCGACCAGCGCAAACAGCGTCATTTGTGCGGTTAACCAATTTGCGGCAAAGACCAGAAAACAAAAACCTAAGGTTCCAATACCTGCGGAAAAGATCAAGGCTTGCCGGCGAGACACGGCTTTTCTCACTAACGGTCGGTTTTTTGTGCGCGTCATTTTTGCGTCAATTTTACTGTCTACGATATGATTAATCACCGCAGCACTACTCGATAATAAACCTATTCCGAGTAAACTTAACAGCTGCACGAAATAACCGCGTCCCATGTCAGGTGCCAAAGCGAGTCCGACCAATGCGGTTAATACCAGTAACGCCACCACCTTGATTTTGCACAGCTCTAAATAGTCACTTATGTTAGGCGCGTGACGCCCAACTAAAGGGGTCTTATTTAATGAAGTGCTCACTGTTGCTGTATTGTGACTGAGACTATTCGCCATTATTTCTCTCCTGAAAAAGTATTAAAGCCGGCAGCCGACTTATTTGGCAATGCTAATAGTTTTACGTAATAGGTTAATCTAATTAAACTCAGCAGTAACATTGCCGCCATTAAATTATGTGCCAATGCGATGCTTATTGGAAAAGTCCAATAAACTAAAAAAACGCCCAATGAAACCTGGCAGATAACCATCAAGATCACCAACAGAGCACTGTTTTTCACTTTATTCGACTGACTTAAGCAATAAATTTTTATTGCCACGACTAAAAGAGTAATGGCGGTGATAATTGCCCAGAATCGGTGCGCCAAATGGATAGACATGCGCGCCTGCGGCGATAACACTCCATATTCATAGTTACCAGACGTTTCTGGTAACTGAAAAACGTCTAAAATTGAAAAATTTTGCTGCCAGTTGCCAGCGTTCCATCCGCCACTGCATAATGGTAAACCGCTGCAATAGGGTGCCGCATAATTAGCCGCCAACCAGCCTCCCAAAGCGATTTGTATCAGCAAGACAAACAATGCACTTAGGCACCATAAGAAATAGTTTTGACCGCCGGAATAGCTAGTCACTGACGGTTTACTGACAAGGCGCAGATAGAGCAGAGTTGATAAACTCAAAATGGCAAAACCGCCGAGCAGATGCCCCATTACAATCAGAGGCTGGAGCTGCATAGTCACGGTTAACATGCCAAGGAATGCCTGAAACAGTACCAATGCAACCAGCAGTGCAGGTAATTTAAGCGGCATTAAAGCATTCACTGAGCGCTTCTCTTTATTGCTTGATGATTGAAGACTTAAGACTTTGCGATTGTTAAACACAGGCCATAATAAAATAGCCAAGAGCATTAAACCGAGCGTTCCAGCGAAATATCGGTGAATCATCTCTGTCCAGGCTTTTGCCGATTCAAAGACTAAATCCATCGTACCCGGTTGACTATGTTTTGCTGTAAGGCTTGCATCTAAGACGTCCGGAACCGTTAAAGAACCATAACATCCGGGCCAATCCGGGCAACCTAAACCTGCATCGCTTAAGCGGGTATACGCGCCTAAACCGACCACTAAAACAGAGAATAGACAACTCAATAGGACTAATTTTTTATAGCGATTATTGATGATATTTACGTCTGTTTTTTGCATTTTCATCTAACCTTCCCGATGTTTAAAAAGAGCGGTGAGCGACGAGCCTTCGAGCCTTCAAACCTTCAAGCCTTCAAGCTGCGAGCCTTTAAGCTAAGAGCTACGCGCGTAATTTAGTAATTTTTTTAAATCTTTGATTAAACCTTTGGCGGTTAATTGATTACGGTGCAGATCTGAGACAAGAGGGTAATAAAATACAATAAGCCCCATCTGGTCGATTAAATATAAAACCTCTGGTTTAAGATTATCATTGGCTACCGCGTAATTTTTAAAGCCATCAACAGCCGGACCTTTTTCTCCTAATAACACTAGTTCGACTTTATTTTGATTTTTTCCTAATGCGATATATATATTTTTCACTTGATCCCGGTACGCGGAACAGATCTCAGTACAGTTTTCATCGGCAACTAAACCAATGGTCCAGGGTTTAGGATCAATATCAGCCCACTCGCTTAATTTAACTTCAGGAGTTAAAAATTTTCCATTATTAACTGTGTTGCCTGGTAACCAGTCCAATTTCAAGACCAGCATTGCCAATACTAAGGGCAAAATAAAACTGACCACAAATAAAGAGATTAATTTTTTATTATTCATTACTTTTTCCAAATATTAGAATTAATGGCTTGTCTTTTTTTTTCATGACCCGAACCTTTGTCTTGCTGATACTGATTACGCATGGCAAAAACAAACACCAGCAGCGCAGATAAAGCGATCAGTAACCATTGCAAAGCATAAGCCAGATGTTTTTCGGGTGGCATAATAACGGGCTGATAGTGAGGTTGCGCAAAACTGTCCTGATCAACTGCATAAGCCATAAAATCAACAATTTGTGCCTGACTTTGCTGCGCTTGCTGGGGGAGATCAATAAATTGAATTCGTTTGGGCCACCCCTTGCCGGCAATCTCTGCGCCGGGCAAATAAAAACCAGCTAAATCCCCCTGTTTTAACTGCACATTAATCCGCAATGGTTGCTCGGGCAACTGAACTTGCGGTAGTTTGTTACGACTCAGCTCTTGTGCTACCCAGCCAAAATTAACTAATAAACCGAGCGTACTGCCGGTTGGATAAAAAAGGGCAAGAACGTCGTACCCCGGACGCCCTTTTAGCGTCCGATTATCCAATAACCAGTATTTTTCACTTTTCACTTTGCCCTGCAATTGCATGCGCAAGCCGGTTTTATCCAGTGTTTCAGGCAATAGCGTTAACCCGGACCAACTCAATACCCCTTTTTGCTGCATCATCTCAATATTATTCAACCTTAGTTGTTTCTGATCTGCTCTCTGCCATTGCCAATTGGCCAGTCCGATACATACCACCACCACAACCACTACTAACGAAGATGAAATAACAGGCAGTTTCAACACTTAAAGCACATAAACAAAAAAGAATAAACACAGCCACACAATATCGACAAAATGCCAATACCAAATAGCGGCCTCAAAAGCAAAATGATTAGTTTTACTAAAGTGCCCCTTAAATATCCTGATTGTAACAATCAACAGTAATATCGCCCCTAAGGTCACGTGCATGCCATGAAAACCGGTTAACAGATAAAAGACATTACCGTAAATACCCGATGCAAGGGTTAACCCTAATTCATGGTATGCATGGATATATTCAGCCACTTGAAAGTATAAAAAAGCGAATCCCAGCAATACGCTTACGATCATCAAGACTTTTAATTGCCCACGTTTTCCTGCGAGTAAAGCGTGATGCGCAAAATGTACAGTGACGGAAGAGGTTAGAAGGATAAAAGTATTTAACAAGGGCAGGCCAAACCAGCCCATTGCCTGAGTCGTCTCGCCCGAGGGGGTTGTGGTTAATGGCCAGACAGATTGAAATTCTGGCCATAACAACTCATTGGTCATCGCATTATTACCCTCCCCCCCTAACCAGGGAACAGAAAACATACGTGCATAAAATAACACCCCGAAAAAGACCAGAAAAAACATCACTTCAGAAAAAATAAACCACCACATCGACTGGCGAAATGAAAAATCCATCTGCACAGAATAAAGCCCGGACATGGATTCATGCACGACATTTTTAATCCAACCAAACAGCATAAAAAACAGCACAGCAAAGCCAAACATCAATAGATAGGAGCCCGATGTTCCCTGTTTGCCGATTTGCATCACGGTTAAACCTGCACCCGATGCAATACAAAACAGGGCAACAGCGCCGATTATGGGCCAGTGGCTTTGCGTTGGTACATAGTACTTATCATAACGAGTGGCAGCTGCAGATTTCATCTATTAACCCCTTAAAGTCAGTTAGCCGTAACGATGTCAAACACAGTGTAGGACAAAGTTAACTCTTTTATATTTGGTGTTATTTCGGTATCTATATAAAACAGCAGGGTAAGAGAGACTTTCTCACCCGGTTGCAATATTTGCTGAGTAAAACAAAAACATTCAACTTTGTGCATGTATTGCGCCGCAAGGCCAGGGCTAATCGACGGCACAGCCTGCATTGTTCGACTTTCATTACTGAGGTTATGAGCGCTGAACGTCACTTGATTCATTTCACCGGGTTTAACCGTCACCAGCGCTTGATCAACAGTCACTTTAAAGGGGGCCTCATTTTGCACATGAGTTAAAAAACCGACGTCAACTTGCCTGTCAAGGTCAACCACAGTGCTTATTTCTGCTCGCTCTAATGAGGGTTTACCGTTAAGACCGGTAATATCACAAAAAACGTCATATAGCGGGACTAAGGCAAAAGCAAAAGCGAACATGCCGATACTGGCGATCACTAATTTTTTAAATAACTTAGTATGTTTACTCATTGACTGAGCATTATTTAATCACGGGTGGAGTAGCAAAGGTATGATGCGGTGCAGGAGAAGGCACATCCCATTCTAAACCTTCTGCGGCTTGCCAGACGTTTGCCGGTACTTTTTCTCCCCCTCGAACACATTTAAAAACCACCCAGACAAATAATAATTGGGATAAACCAAAGGCAAAACCACCGATACTGATGATGGCGTTGAAATCAGCAAACTGCAGCGCATAATCAGGAATACGACGGGGCATGCCCGCTAATCCGACAAAATGCATCGGGAAAAAAAGGATATTTACGCTGATTAATGATAACCAAAAATGTGTTTTGGCAAGCCTGATATCAAACATGTGACCGGACCATTTCGGCAGCCAATAATAAACGCCAGCCATAATTGAAAAGACCGCGCCGGTCACTAAGACATAATGAAAATGTGCCACTACAAAGTAGGTATCATGGTACTGGAAATCAGCCGGGGTAATGGCTAACATCAGGCCGGAAAATCCGCCTATGGTAAACAAAACAATAAAGGCGATGGCAAATAACATCGGCACTTCAAAGGAGATCGCACCTCGCCACATAGTGGCTACCCAGTTAAAGATTTTCACCCCGGTGGGCACCGAGATAAGCATAGTGCTATACATAAAAAACAATTCGGCGGCTAAGGGCATACCGGTAGTAAACATATGATGCATCCAGACCACAAAAGATAATATTGCGATCGAACCCGTGGCATAAACCATCGAATGGTAACCAAACAGTTTTTTACGCGAGAAGGTCGGTACGATGGTAGAAATGATACCGAATGCGGGCAAGATCATAATATAAACTTCAGGGTGACCAAAGAACCAGAATATATGCTGGAACATCACCGGATCCCCACCGCCCGCTGCATTAAAGAAGTCAGTGCCAAAGTATTTATCGGTTAACACCATCGTCA
Source organism: Psychromonas sp. (assembly GCA_047629075.1). Classification (GTDB taxonomy): domain Bacteria; phylum Pseudomonadota; class Gammaproteobacteria; order Enterobacterales; family Psychromonadaceae; genus Psychromonas. The sequence continues at coordinate 8,785 of JBLHWW010000049.1, forward strand.
CGGCACCGGCCAATACGGGCATCACCGCAATTAATAAAAAAGCAGTAATAAGCCATGTCCAAACGAACATTGGCGTCTTCATCCAAGTCATACCGGGGGCGCGCAAATTCACTATAGTAACGATAACGTTAATCGCCCCCATTATTGAACTTATCCCCATGATATGTACGGCAAAAACAAACATAGCCGTATTATCATTACTATAGGTTGTTGATAATGGAGCATAAAAAGTCCATCCAAAGGCCGGACCACCGCCTTCCATAAATAACGACCCTAACAACATGGCAAAAGCAAAGGGCAAAATCCAAAAGCTCCAGTTATTCATGCGCGGTAACGCCATATCGGGCGCACCGATCATCAACGGGATCATCCAATTGGCCAGACCAACAAAAGCCGGCATAACTGCACCAAAGACCATAATCAAACCATGAACCGTGACCATTTGGTTATAAAAATGGGGCTCCATAAGCTGCAGACCGGGTTCGAATAATTCCGCCCTAACCAGCATCGCCATGGCACCGCCAATAAGGAACATAAGTAATGAAAAACCTAAATAGAGCGTGCCGATATCTTTATGGTTGGTACTAAAGAACCAGCGTTTAAACCCTGTCGGCGCGTGATGTTCATGTTGATCTGTCACTTGAGCATCAGGGTCTTGAATGTTATCAGCTGCACCTGTCATTACTGTTCTCCCTTAATTGCCTGCTCAATATCGTTGGGTTGCACCAGGCTGTCCGACTCATTACCCCAGGCATTACGCTCATAGGTGATAATAGCCGCTAATTGTTCAGCGCTTAGTTGCTGTACGAAAGCTTGCATTGCGGTTCCAGCTTTACCTTTTAATACAATATTTAGGTGTTCAGAGACAGGCCCTTTTACTATTGGGCTGTCTTTTAATGCTGGGAAGGCACCTGGAATACCCAGACCATTCGCTTGATGACATGCCGCACAGAAAGTCAAATAATGCTGTTCACCAGAAGTCATAAGCTGCCCTTTGGTTAACGGCGACAAGGGTAAATCCTGCGTGGTTTTATTCGCCGGAACAGCTTCATCAACGGCTTCTGCCTGTGGTGTTTTTATTGCTGCATCGCTTTCCGGTGGATTCATAGCATCACTAATTTGAATTGGCTGCACCAAATCTCCGGTATTATTTCCCCATGCATTACGCTCATAGGTGATAATAGCGGCTAATTCTTTAAGTGATAACTGCTTTGCAAAGGACTGCATCGCCGTGCCTGCTTTACCGTTTATAACAATATCAATATGTGCATTTAGATCTCTCGTTGCTATCACACTGCCTTTTAATGCGGGAAAAACGCCCGGCAATCCAGCCCCTGTTGGCTGATGGCAAACAGAACAATGACCCACATAGACTTGTTCTCCCAGAGTCATCAGATCCTCTTTAGAGAAGCTGGTAGACTGTGATGCCAGAGCTTCCTGCGCTTCATTTTGTTTGGCTATTTTTGCCTCGGCCAACCAATCATCAAAATCATTTTCTGCCATCGCATCAACAACGATCGGCATAAAACCGTGATTTTTACCGCATAACTCAGCACATTGACCACGATAGATACCAATCTCATTAACACGTGCCCAAGCTTCATTAATAAAGCCTGGGACTGCATCTTGTTTTATTGCAAAATCGGGGACCCACCAGGAGTGAATCACATCGTCGGAGGTTATTACAAAACGTACTTTTTTATTGATGGGGACAACTAAGGGCTTGTCAACTTCAAGGAGATAGGTGGATGTCTTTTCTACCTGATTGTTTATCTGTGCCTGTGGGGTGGAGATAACCGAATAAAAATCTATATCGAGGATTTCATTATTATAACTAAGATACTGATAATGCCACTTCCATTGCGAGCCAGTTACCTTAATGGTGATATCCGCTTTACTGTTGTCCTCCATCGCAATCAGGGTTTGGGTGGCTGGGATTGCCATGGCGATTAAAATAATAAATGGAATGGCTGTCCATAACACTTCGATTTTAGTACTTTCATGGAATTGGGCGGGTTTAAAACCTTTGGATTTACGATGATGAAAAATAGACCAGAACATAATGCCAAAGACAACCAAGGCAATCACACAACAGATAAGAAAAATAGTCATATGCAGTTGATAAACGTCTTCACTGATATCAGTAACACCCCCTCTCATATTAAAGGCGCTGTTTGCAAAACTTAATTGAGGACTAAGCAGAATGGATAAAAAAGCAGCTCGAATAACAATCATGCAACATTTCCTTTTAGGCGGAACGTAATGATAAATGACAGTAATATCTGGTACCCGTTTAGACAAAGAGTGCTCTAAAAACAGCTAAATATTATGCCGCTTTTATATTCTGAACAATCGGCATCAGATTCAGTCATTCCTCTTTTATCTGTTATTACATTCAAATAACTGCTTAATATAATTAGAGTTATTGTTTTTGTTCTTGTTTTTAATTTTTCATTTTAAAATAGCATTACAATAAATAGACGATATTTACCATTAGTGCAAGCTTTAATTAACATAGCTAGGAAGAAGATCCTTAGACTTAGATCCTTGTACTTTTTTATCAAAACTTGTTTTTATATTTTAAAAAAAACGTGACAACCGGTTTAGTTTTTACATTTATTTAACATTTTTTTTTACGTTAATAGATGATATTTCAGCTTCACTAAGCGCGGCAAAAATAAAGATCAAAAGACTTTTAAAATACGCAGGGATAAATTTTATTAAACTTACAAAAACATAAATAGTTGAGAATTATTTGTACTTTCCCATGCTGTTAATTCAGTCATATAACAGTATACTGTTACCCTTAAATAAACTTATATGAGAAAAACCATGGCTGACAATAATCAAACGCTAATGGCATTTATTGCTGACGTTAAACCAACTCAAATATTATGGGCACTGCAGGATAAAGAAAGTGAGGATTGGGTTGTAGTTGACTCTCTTTACTATGAACAGACAGAAGTTATGCCGTTGTGGTCAAGTGCTGAACTGGCTTTACCGCATTGTACTGAAGAGTGGCAGGATTATGTGCCAGCAGCAATTTCAGTGGCTGACTGGCTGGAATTTTGGGTTGAAGATCTGCTTACAGATAACGTCGTTATTGGCGTTAACTGGCTTGGTCAAGACAATGATTTAGAAACAGATTTATCGGAATTCACCGAAGCATTAGCTGAGATTGAAGCATTATAAGTTCCGGTTAAAAATATCCAATCAACAATCATATTATAAAATAACAATTTAATAATATACTCGACGCACTGCAAAAAGCGGCATTGTTCAGGTTGCGTCCCTTGCCAATAGGACGTTGTTCATAAAATCTGACACTGCTGCAGGTTATGCTAAGCACCTTTTAAAGTGCTATTGGGTTATGCTTTGGACGGCGGTTATTGTTTTCACGAGAAATCAGATGGCAGAAAATAAAGTTTTAATTGCGTTAATTAACCCTAAAAGCCCGACAAATGTGGGGGCTGTGATGCGCGCGGCCGGATGTTATGCGGTTGATGGCGTTTTATATACTGGCAATCGCTATGATCGCGCCAGCAAACTTCAGACCGATACCAAAAATATCAGCGCGACTATCCCTTTAAGCTGCGAACCTAAGCTACTGGATAATTTATCTGCAGATTATTCGAACAATGATATTAAAGTGGTTTGTATTGATCTGATTGAGGGCGCAACGCCCCTGCCTAATTTTATACATCCTGAAAAAGCCTTATATATTTTTGGTCCTGAAGACGGCACCATTAAACAGTCAGTCGTCAACCAGGCTGATGCGGTTGTTTATATTCCGACTATTGGATGTCTAAATCTCGCGGCGACGGTTAATGTTGTACTTTATGACCGCCTGGCCAAATCGACAAAACATATTGCCGATAATGAATTAATTAAAAAAAGCAGAGACAATAATAATAGAGTGAAAGTAAAACCCTAACCCATTTCATAAAAACCCTCGCTACATTTTTATATCGGCAAAAATCCGCAAGCGGCTCAGATTCAGATCTTGATGTTGAGCTTGCAACTCAGTGTAAATCAGCTAATAAAGTGAGCATCTCTGCTGCTTAAAACTCCCCCTATCTATGCCCCGCGTTTCGGGCACAACAGGCTATTTTTAAGCACTTTCCCGCTAGCTAGTCGCCATTTTCTTGGCCAATATTTATAAATTCATCTGCTACAAGTTGCCGAGATAAGCGCCACTTTACTGTCCATAACTGTCCTGTTTTTGCTTCAATTTGGGGGCAGATGACAACCCGTCACTAAGCCATAAATCCCAACTGTATTTTATATTCAATATGCAGGACTGTTTGATTACAGCTAATAATATCGATCATTTAACCCATTTAAACAACAAGCTATTAACTGCACAAAAACCTCATAACCATTTGAATTTTAAATGATAATGTTTTACATTCAGGATCAAGAAGAGTGCTTAATTTACTATTGTCGGATGCTTTGGTTGTTTACAATGAACATCTGGTCAAGGCCTATCGATAGATAAATATGCCTTGCTTAACTTATCGGTTCATTACTATTTATGGTGTAAAACAATAAATTCTCAAGATTAAATTATGAATAACATTTCCCAATCCGCACAATCCAAAACCCGTATTGAAAAAGACCTTCTCGGGGGAATAAAGTGGGTGAAATCTACGCGCAGACCGGAAAAATTGTGCGCGAGGTCGTTTTAGAATTAGGCCTGCTGCTTTACTGATCCCTTCCTTACTCACCGAGTGGTCACTATTTCAACCTCTGTTGCGTTAGGTTTTACCTTTGGAGGGCTGGTTATTTAATAGTTCCCATTCGCAACCGCCGCAGTATTTCTGTTCTGAATACGTCGATTTAATAAGAGTCCACTGTTTTAAATTGACGCTCCTTAATTGAAGCAATGGACACACGCGAAAAAATACAGCTAAGTATTCACTCAAAATTTTTCTGATCTTAAAGGGTGCTTTTATTGAGTAAACGGCTCAAAAATGCCGCAAAATTTAGGTAAGAGTACTTAGCCCGATAGCGTTAGATTAAGGTAAAAAATCATTAACTGCCACAGGGTATTGGCTAAACAGGATAACTAATCGCTGCCTTAAAATAGCCGGTTGACTAAATTTAGCGTGACAGCTAATAACTTAAATGATGCTAGAATGTAATCATAGTCCCTGCTACCAACCTATTTTAACGAAGAGACTCATATGCCTAAACTTCCCGCTGTTCGCATTGACATAGTCTCGGACATAATGTGCCCCTGGTGCATTATCGGTTATAAAAAGCTTGAGTATGCCATGTTAAAAATGAAGCATACTGCCGAATTTGAAATAGTATGGCAACCCTTTGAATTAAACCCTGACATGCCCTTTGAAGGAGATCACTTAGGGAGGCATTTACGGGAAAAATATGGCTCAACTAAAGCGCAGAGTATTAAAAGCCGCCAGCAGATTATTGAAATAGGCAAAACCTTAGGCTTTGAATTTCGTTTTAACGAAAATTCACGCATTTTTAATTCCTTCCTTGCCCATCAATTATTACATTGGGCTAAATCCTATAATAAACAGACTGTTTTAAAGCTGGCATTATTCGATCTTTATTTCACTCAACAGCAAAATCCAAGTGAGTTATGGTTACTGCTGAATGTTGCAGAAAAAGTTGGCTTGGATCGTAACAAAGCCAAAGCCATATTAGAGACACAGCGTTATGCACAAGCGGTCAGAGACGATCAGTCTTTTTGGGCTGAAAATGACGTGCAAGCAGTGCCCGCATTTATTTTTAATAAACAGTATTTACTTTCCGGCGCGCAAGAACCACAAATATTACAAGATGTTATTGAAACCATCATTAAAGAACAGACTCAATAATCACTCCAGTCTATTATCCATATTAAAAAAATGGCTACTGTGAATATATTCCGCCATGTTATTAAAAATAACTATCCCGTTTTTCATCACAATCGGTATAATGATTCAACATGACTTAACAATTTCAATTTTTTAATATTTAAAGAAAAGGTAAAATAATGGATAATTTGCTTGAGTTGGTAAGATATACTCGCCGTAAGAATAAACTAAAACGTGAACTTATTGATAATGAGAAAAAAGTTCGTGACAACCGTAAACGTGTTGATCTACTCACTAATTTATTAGAATACATCAAGCCAAAGATGTCACCTGAAGATATAAAGATCATTATTGAAAATATGCGCTCTGACTATGAAGATCGTGTTGATGACCATATCATTAAAGGTGCGGAGATTTCAAAAGAACGCCGTGAAATCAGTCAAAACATAAGTTCATTTAAACTTAAAGAAACAACTAAATAGTTATTTGGGTTGAACTGATCTGAAAGGGATGGCTGAGCTATCCCTTTTTATTATCTCTTTTCTGGATTATCGGGTGAGTTGTGTTTGTCCACCATACTGCTTCAAAATTAATACTCAATAATAATGATCTGCATGTCTGGTTAATTGAGCCCGCCAAAGTAAGCGATGGCAAACTACTGAATACCTTAAAAGGGTTACTCAGCAACACTGAAATTGAAAAAGTACAACGTTACCGTCTGCCAAAAGCAAAACATACCGCTCTCATCACCAGAGCCTTTGCTCGAAGCGTTTTGTCACAATATGCAGACGTATCCGCTCAAAAATGGTTATTTAATATTGGTCCCCATGGTAAACCCGAGCTCCACCACCCCCCTATTCCACTCTCTTTTAATCTTAGCCACAATGATGATTTAATCATTTTTGCGGTCTCTCTGGACAAAAAAATTGGTTGTGATATCGAAAGTTTATCCCGAAAAATCAGTATCAAAGCAATTGCACAACGTTACTTTTCGGCAATAGAATTTGACGCCTTAATGGCTCTTGCACCACCACTGCAAAGGCGACGTTTTTTTGAGTATTGGACATTAAAAGAAGCCTTTGTAAAAGCCACTGGAATGGGCATCAGTCAAGGTCTGGAATCATTTAATTTTACTATAGGTAAAGCAAAAAAAGATCAATTTAACGATAATATTCAGCTCAACTTTTCACCGTCCTGCACTGAACAGGATAATCAGGATTGGCACAGCTATTTAGTTTATCCGGATCAAAACCACTGTATTGCGTTATGTGCAAAGACAAAGAATATTAATAAGCCTCTTCCTCATAAAGCACCTTTAAACATCCAACTTTTTGACGGACTAGCCTTACTCAACCACTATTAAGTAAATCATATTTTCACTTTATACCAATCCGCATAAGTAAATGGTCTAAAATTGCGCAGGAAAAAAATAATGATAGCAAGACGTTCGATTGAGCAATAGCTGGCTATTGAGATTTAAAACAACGAGGCTAGCGTTAATTTTAACAACTAAGATAGGTCAGATATTTATGCGGATTGGTATTACTACACTGAAAAGCCATTAGGCCGCGCACCAATTACTGGCTTGCCGTGCATAAAATGCACCCTACCGATAACATATAGTCCTCCCTATAAAGGCAATAATATTAATAAGCTACTTCCTCATAAAGCGCCTACAATTTTTTGACGGACTAGCTGTACTCAGCTGTTATTAATAATGGCAGTTGCGATCGGCTAAAAGTCCTCTATTGTATTTAATGAAAACTACATTAGTAAATTATAATTACTCATTTCCATAGCCATTTATGGCTGTTTAAATGAGGCTGTTTTCTGAATTATTATTGTCGATACTTAAAAATAAACATCCGCAACAGTGCCATTGATGAAGGTTTATTTATGAAGTGCTTAGTAATAAATTTATTAAGAGCATCCTCAGTGATTATATGCACTCATTGTTCTTTAGCATCCGCCGGTGAACTTTCAACTCGCATTGTCGGTAGAGGTGATGCTGAAAATTTGCCTTGGATAGTCAGTCTAAAAAACAGTGCTACTGGAAATCATTTTTGTGGCGGAACATTAATAGCTGATCAATGGGTATTAACCGCGGCTCACTGTTTATTTAATAGTGGAAAAATAAAATTGGCATCGCAACTCACTGCAACCGTGGGTGAATATGACTTAAACTCAGATCCGGTCACGCCTGCTAGCGGCATTCAACAGATCTACATTCACCCGGATTACAACAGCTCAACAAGCGTTAATGATATTGCGCTATTAAAGTTGGGCTCCAGCGTTAATTATCCAAACTTCATTTTTCCCGCAGATAATGAACTGACAAAAAAGGCACTTGTTGCAACCGAAAATGTGATAGTAACAGGTTGGGGTTCAACGATTTCCTACAGCTCTGCTGAAATTATTATCCCTGATTATCCTGATATTTTGCATAATGTTGAAATGCCATTAATGACAGATGCAATGTGCACTAAGGCATTAGGCAGCAGTTATACAGCAGAAATGATTTGTGCCGGTTTACCATTGGGTGGAAAAGACAGCTGTCAGGGTGATAGTGGCGGTCCATTAATTATTCAAGATAATGTCTGGAAACAGCTGGGCATTATCAGCTGGGGGTTTGGTTGTGCAGCTCGCTACTATCCGAGCGTTTATACACGATTAACCCTATATGACGAGTGGGTAAAAGCATAATCACAGATATTTATTTCCCTACTTATCTTGAATTTAATAACTCTATTATTGGCAATAGTCATTCAAAAACTATCATTATAGAAAATAATTATGAATATGATACGACGTTACGATTTACTGAAGATGGCGATGATTTTTTCTCCTATAATAAGTCAGATTGTGCTTTTATTGAAACCAATAAGAGTTGTAATTGAATAATCACCGACAGTCCGTTGAATACAAAAATAAGCCATAAAAGCATCACCGTCAGCAGTGATCGACCTAATTCAACAGCCCAACAATTAGTTTTACTTGGTTTGCCGCTTATAGATACCACAGGAATAGCCACTGCAGCAGCTTTTCAATTAAGGAATATTGCCTGGTTTAGCGGCGGTTATGCACTCTGGCAGTTAACTCCAGCGAATAATTTTTACAATCTGGTGATATCGCAGATAACGAATACAGCTTATTACGCGCACGGTTAACAGGCACAGGAAAACTTAGCTTTGACTGGGCAACTCAATCTGAAAACGGATTCGATAAATTATTTATCACTGTTAAGAGATTATTTACAGCAGTCTCTCCGGCAGTGCAGATTTAAATACGCAGAATATCGATTTGCATAAAAAAGTGAATGAGGTTGTCTAGCATTACGAAAAAAATGCCACAGTATCAAGATTAGCCGATCGGGCTTATGTTGCTAATGTGACATTTGAAGAGATGACTGGAGATGAGTTTGAGCTGTGGGTCGCGCAAACAAAGAATAACTCCGGCGGTGCTGCTATAGGCTGGTTAACTTTTTTATTGTTACCCTTACTGTTTGGTCGAAGCTTTTATCAATTCAGATAATATTGCAGCAGATACTTTGTGAAGCGGTTCACAAAGTGTTAAGGTGCGCTCTTTTTTTAAACAACATATTTTCTATAGGATCTAAACCTTGAGCCAATCCCCTTTCTCGATACTGCCATTACATACCGATCTTTTACATAACCTGGAGTCTTTAGGCTATGACCTAATGACCCCTATTCAAGAACAAAGTTTACCGCATGTACTTGCAGGTAAAGATGTTATCGCACAGGGTAAAACCGGCTCCGGCAAAACAGCGGCGTTTGGTTTAGGTTTGTTAGAAAAACTGAGTGTTAAACGTTTTCGTATCCAAAGTTTAATTTTATGCCCGACACGCGAACTTGCCGATCAGGTTGGTAAAGAGTTACGCAGGCTTGCCCGCACCATTCATAATATTAAAGTATTAACTTTATGTGGTGGTGTGCCTTTTGGACCACAAATCGGTTCACTGGAGCATGGCGCACATATTATTGTTGGTACCCCAGGACGAATCGAAGACCATCTGCGCAAAGGCACACTGCGGTTAGATGATTTAGAAGTATTAGTCTTGGATGAAGCCGATCGTATGCTAGATATGGGCTTTCAGGCCTCGATCGATGCGATTATAGATCAAGCCCCTAAACAGCGCCAAACGTTATTGTTCAGTGCCACATTCCCAGAAAAAATCAATAATATCGCTAAACGAATTATGACTGATCCGGTCATGGTTAAAGCAGAATCTAAACATGATGACTCGGTTATTGCCCAGCATTTTTATAAAGTCGAGAATAGCCAGGATCGTATGATAGCCCTGCGCTTATTATTACAAAAGTATCAGCCGGAATCATCGGTGGTTTTCTGTAATACTAAAATAGAAGTACAGGAAGTCGCTAATGAACTTGCAAACCGGGGGTTTAATGCGCTTGCCCTGCATGGTGATTTAGACCAAAAAGATCGCGATCAGGCTTTAATCCGTTTTTCAAATAAAAGTGCCACTATTCTTGTTGCAACCGATGTGGCAGCGCGTGGTTTGGATATTGATAATCTCAGTGCTGTTTTTAATTACCATATCGCACATGATCAGGAACTCCATGTTCACCGTATTGGTCGTACTGGGCGTGCCGGAAACAAAGGCTTAGCATTCTCTTTTTACAGTGATAAAGAGCACCAAAAAGTCACGGTATTGGAGGACTATTTAGATCGTTCTATTTCAGCAGAACAACTGCCTCTTTTAAACTTGCTTGATAAAGAACCTCTGCAATCCAATATGATAACCATTCGAATTGATGGCGGTAAACGTCAAAAAATCAGACCGGGTGATATCGTTGGCGCATTAACCGGAGAAAATGGCATTAAAGGTGATCAAGTAGGCAAAATCCACGTATCGGATAACTGGTCATATATCGCAGTACAACGCGATGTTATTAAAGTTGCCTTTAAAAAATTAAGCGAAGGCAAACTTAAAGGGCGTACCTTTCGTGTAATGGTTGTTCGCGGTTAATATTAAAATACTCTTTATGGTTCAGATGGGCACCCATCTGAACTTTTTCCTTTTTTTGATAATCCCCTCCCCCAACAAGAACCAAGCTATGATCCCGCAGTTGCTAGCCCAATTGTCCTCTTTATTCAATAAAAACCCCGTAACAGAATGTAACAATCTTTCTGCTTGTGTAAGAAATTGTAACTTCAAAAAAAGTGTGATCTAAGTATCAGAATTATCACCAAGATCTTCTATATACTCCAGCTAAATAAAATCAAAGTCCTTTAGCTTATGATTTTTTTAAATAAAATTTAACCTCTAATTGGAGAATTGTGTATGAACATTTTCGGAAATTTACAAAAAGTAGGGAAGTCATTAATGCTTCCTGTTTCTGTACTGCCTATAGCCGGTATTTTACTGGGTGTCGGTGCTGCAAAGTTCTCAATATTACCAGATGTTGTTTCGCAATTAATGGAGCAAGCCGGTGGTGCGGTATTTGGTAACATGGCATTACTATTTGCAATCGGTGTTGCACTTGGTTTTACAAAAAATGATGGTGTAGCCGGTCTTGCTGCTGCGGTTGGTTACTTCATTATGATGCAAACTATCGAAGTACTTTCACCGGGTGCAAATACAGGTGTACTTGGTGGTATAGTCGCCGGTGGTATTGCTGCTGCCATGTTCAACCGCTTCTACAATATCAGATTACCTGATTACTTAGGTTTCTTTGCGGGTAAACGTGCCGTCCCTATTATGACTGGTTTTGTTGCTATCATTGTGGGTTCAATCCTTTCAATTGTTTGGCCTCCTGTTGGCGCAGCCATTGCTGGTTTCTCACATTGGGCTGCCGAGCAAAACCCAACACTCGCATTTGGTATTTACGGTGTTGTTGAACGTTCATTAATTCCCTTTGGTCTTCACCATATCTGGAATGTACCTTTCTTCTTTGAAGCAGGTAGTTGTGTAAACAATGCTGGTGAGCAATTAAACGGTGTATTAACATGTTACCTATCTGCCGATGAGACAACACGTGCTGCAGGTAATGGTTTCGGTCAATTAGCGGGCGGTTACATGTTCAAAATGTACGGTCTACCTGCTGCTGCTATCGCGATTGCACATTCTGCTAAGCCTGAAAACCGCGCTAAAGTCATGGGTATCATGGTTTCTGCTGCATTAACTTCATTCTTAACCGGTATTACTGAACCAATCGAATTTGCATTCCTATTCGTAGCACCTATTTTATATGTAATCCACGCACTACTTGCTGGTTCTGCATTTGTTGTTACTAACATGTTAGGTATGGTACACGGTACTTCATTCTCACATGGTCTGATTGATTTCTTGGTACTTTCTGCTAATTCACAAAAATTCTTGTGGTTCCCAGCGATAGGCCTTATCTACGCAGCTATCTACTACACAGTGTTCCGTGTTGTTATTGCTAAACTAGACCTTAAAACACCAGGCCGTGAAGATGAAGAGCTTGAAGAAGAACTTACACTTGATAGCACTGAAATGTCTATCCTTCTTGTTGCTGCATTCGGTGGTAAACTGAATATTGAAAGCTTGGATGCTTGTATCACACGTTTACGTATCAGTGTTAAAGATATATCACTAGTAGATAAAGCTGAACTTAAGAGATTGGGTGCTGCCGGTGTAGTCGTATCAGGTAACGGAGTTCAAGCTATCTTCGGTACTAAATCTGATAACTTGAAAACAGACATGGAAAATTACATGTCTAAATAATAAGTTGCTGGGCAGGTATTTCACCCGCCCGCGCTTTGAAGGAGAAGCTTAACAATTTTATTTGTTAAGCTTCTCCTTTTTTTCAATCAATCTTTTAATGCTTCCTTTTGAAACCGTTGTTCCTTCATCAATCTTTTAATACGTCCTTTTAAAGCCGTTGTTCCTTTATCAATCTTTTAATACTTCCTTTTGAAACCATTGTTCCTTCATCAATCTTTTAATATTTCCTTTTGAAACCATTGTTCCTTCATCAATCTTTTAATACTTCCTTTTAAAGCCGACTCCAATCTTATTAATACTGCAGATACCAGCGTGTTTTTTTCGGCTCGTTAAAGGCTCGACCACAAAAAACACCGAGGTTCTGTACAGAAAAAGACCAGTGAGTTTGCTACTCTGTTAGCCGTAGGGTGCATTCTATGCACCATAAACAGCAGTAATCGGTGCGCGGAGCGCACCCTACAAACGGTTACTTTTCCACATTTGAAAGGTGTGCC
>JBLHWW010000050.1:0-21486 GCA_047629075.1 Psychromonas sp.
AAGACACCCATGTTAAAAAAACACCAAATTATCAAGACACCCATGTTAAAAAAATAATCGACTATTCACTATTTAAAATAACAGCAGACTACTGTTTGCAAAAATCAGCTGCTATATCTTTGTTATAAAGCTCGCTATCTATGATGTTCGATCTCTAATTTTAGGCTATTGTAATCGCTTTATGGATAAATTCCTGTACAAAGGTTTATGTCTATTGATCGTATTGCCTCCCCTTTCAGCCAACAATGTCGACGCGTTTAATGATCATTGCGTACCTATCGGATTGAAAAACTAACTTATGCATACTTTACAGTGCACAACCCATGACGACAGATGCCAGGGTTCCTAACAATCTAAACACAATCTATACTTCTCTGGTGGGCTGTTTATTGGTGTTCGCTTAACTAACAAAAAAGGGATTTTATCCATATGAGCCGCAATATATTAGCAGCACTGGAAAAGCGACTTGGCGCCGCCGTTAGTAAACAGCGGATTGCAAGTGAAGAGACACACACCGCGCAAGTCTTTGGGCAAGGTCGTAATTTTTTTCATATTGAGAATTTCTACTCCATACATTCAATTATTAGAAATACCCTACGCCTATGCTTGATGGATCGTAAAGGGCAATGCAATGCTGTAAATATTCAGCTTCGTCATAACAGTGTCAAACTCGTGGATCTACATCCAGAGTTTCAAGGTTTCACCCTTCTTCATCTTAGCGACATGCATCTTGATATGGATGAGCGGGCAACGATGGCATTGATAGCGCGAGTGACAGAGGTAAATTATGATATCTGTGTCATGACGGGGGATTACCGCGCACGTAAGTACGGGGAGATAGATAACGCGATGGCCGCCATGGCACGATTGAGAGCACAACTAAAAAAACCTGTCTACGCTGTATTGGGGAACCATGACAGTATAATACCAAAGGAATTAAAAAGGTGATCACCCTTGCTGGTTAAAATCATCCCTAACCGCGTTCTGATTTTTGAAGTGAGAAAAACTATCTCCTGCAACTCAGGCCTTGTTAGTGTTAATTTTTCCTGCGCAATACTTGATCACTTCATTAATTCTTTTGGTATAACAATGGTTCCTGCCTTAGAGGAGATGGGGATTCAAGTGCTGGTCAATGAAAATACGCTGCTTAAATGCGGACAAGGCACTCTGTTTCTTGCCGGTATTGATGATGCACATTACTTTTGTGCTGACGACATTCCTAAAGCCGCAAACGGCATGACCGACAGCACACCCACTATCCTTTTATCTCATACCCCCGCCGTTTATAAGCAGGCAGCAGAAGCGGGATTTGATTTAATCCTGGCCGGACATACTCATGGCGGTCAAATATTTTTGCCGGGAGGCATTCCTATTATACTAGACTCTGACTGTCCGTATTTTGTGGGCAAAGGGGCATGGCGCTATAATAAATTGCAGGGTTATACTTCGGTCGGCTCGGGTACCTCTATGGTGAATGTACGTATAAACTGCCTGCCAGAAATTACGCTGCATACCCTTATCTGAAAATATTAAGCAGCGAAGTGAGCATTTTAGCTTGTTTTTTTATTCTTTTGGTAAACCCAAATTCAGTAAGGTTATTTGTCACTTAGATTATTGATCATCTTTTTTAGCCCGCAGAGCATACATAAGGCAAAGGGCTGGATTATGCGCACGCTTCCGACCACACGGCAAACTCGTTAGCGCTTGGCTCGATAAAATAAAATCGGTAACCGCCTGGAAATTTAAAAATGGGTCGATTAATCACCCCGCCGTTTGAACTTGAATCAGAAAAGGCAGTATATTCGGGGCCATAATCGATAAATGACCAGTTAAAAACCGCGCTACAGAAGTCTTTGGTTTATTGGAGGTTTTTAGCTGGAAGCTCAATATAATACTTATTCATAGTGTTCCTTAATGATCGCTAACACCGGCATCGCGGAAAAGACGTCGCAGCAGTTTAATAATATACTGTTATTAAAGGTCAACTGGTTGCTAATGGCAAGGAGTGTTGGCAACCATCGCAGTCTTAACTTAATAACTAATTACTCCCTTCGGTGGTGATGCGTAACACCTGCCCGCAATGTTTGCAGTGGACAGGATCAATGTCGTGACCATTTAGCCCGTAGGTAGGACATTCATAGGGTATTTTCCCGGGCCGGAGATAGTTTGAATCCGGCGCAAGAACAGGGAAATGCCGAAAATCAGGATCAGCACCGCCAAAAGATGTCCGCCGGTACCGATTAGCGTAATGTCACCAAAACCGGTTGTTGTTAATGTCGCGAGAGTAAAATACAAGGCATCAACATAGCTTCCTATCGCCGGATTGGCGCCTACCTGACTGACATAAACGATCGCGGTAATAACAAAAATAAATATCAGCAGGTTAATGGTGCTGAAAATGATATCTTCATGTAAACGAAAAAAAGTTGATTGCCCGCGCAAATTTTTAAACATGCGATACGAACGCAGCAATCGCAGTGAGCGTAATACACGCAGAAAGCTTAAATTTCCCACCCGCGAAGGAGCCAACAATCAGGCAATGACGATCAAATCCGCCAATCCAAGCGCATGAAATATTTCGCGCAGTCGCCTTTTTCTGATAGACAGGCGGGCTCAGAATTCGAGCAGATAAATACTACCCATGCCCTGCTCCAGAAGATACTGGCTATCCAGAGACTGAAAAAATGCTCCTATTACGAAATAAAGGATAGTAATGCCGTCAAAGGCGAGTAACCCCCAACGAAAATTGCGCGCTTGAGTGCTCGCTCCATTATAGAGAAAATCAATTTGCGTAAGGAGCCGTTGCCCAAAGCCGGCTAAAGGTGGCCTATCCGTTATAAATCATCTTATTCTTAAATAAAAGCTAACGATGGAAAGCGCAAAGAGGCGGTATAGGTATCTATCATGCTGACTATCAGTACCCTTCAAAAGCCGCGCGACAAATCATCGATTATAAGCGCAATAAAATTTCTTGGGTTTATTGCCGATTACAGCATGATTGTTGACATAAAAACACAAAAACAGAGATGAAATAGCATTTGAGCACAACTTGTGAGCTCAGCCACATGAATGTTTGAGCTTAATCGAGTGGAATAAGCGCACAAAGATAGCCCTAATAGTGAGAATCTTATTTGCTCAAAGCCCTCACTAATGTGGATCCTTTTTGAATAAAAAATTGAATATTATATTTGTGATCCATTTGACTATATAATGCTTTGAATGTCATTCGAATAGATAACCCATAAGGAATCATATGATTCAATTCTCCACTGAAATTTACAAACTAATTACCACCGCTTTAACTGAATTATCTGATTCTCATGATTCTGGCAGAACACCGCATAACCCACTAAGTGAAGCTCATTATTTAGGCGCTTGGGTTACAACCACCATGAAAAAGAAACGTTTTGACGCTATTGTTGCCCCTACTTTGCAGGTTTGGCAAAGACAAGCACGCAGTCTTGGCAAAAACGCAGGACTAAAACGACAGTTTACTCATTTAGAAAAGTGTTACAGCAAAGTATTTGATGAGCAGAAAGAGGTTCGCCTCGTCAATAAAAGCCAACTAGAAAAACTTTTCGCCATGCTTGAAGAAGATCAATGGTTGGTGACAACTGATTTACCGGTTGGAGAAAGACTTAACCGACACAGCGGTGGCAAAGAGTCATTAATCGTTTGTGCACAACAACTGCTCGATTGTTTTGATGAGCAAGGGACGTTAATCAAGCCGATCTCTTTATATATCCGCGGTACTCTGCAAAGTGTCATTGATTTGGCTTTTGCACAGGATCTACTTTTACATAAAATAACCGATTATAAATCTAAAGTGAAATATCACGGCGAGTTTATCGTTTATCCGAATAACGATGGTAAATCTTTACCTGAATTCCCTGAAAACAACAGCGAAAAATCTTAATCACGCCTTGATTTGCAGCGGGTTAATTCGCGTTAACCTGCTGTTTTTCTGCCAGCAACTCAGCGGCAATTAATTGTAATAAAAAAGTTTCACGTTCGACTGATAATCCTTTTTTAGCACTGTTTAATAAAGTTTGTTGATTATGTTTTATCGCATCATAAATATTTAACCAAACCGGCTTCATGCCGTTTCTTATTTCATAATCTTCATAATTTGTTACGCCTAATTTTGTATCAATATCACAAACATAACAATATGATTTCATGTGCATGATTTCAAAACCATCTTTATGCCAGGGGCGGAATTCCTCGTATAAACCAAACGCTTGTATTCCACGTATATTTTTCGCACCGGTTTCCTCCTGCAGTTCGCGTATTAACCCTTCGACCAGATCTTCATTTTTATCAACCCCCCCACCAGGCAGAGTATAATCATGGTAACGGGCGGTATAAAGCATTAAAATCATATCGCCTTTTAATACAATTGCACGGGCGGCATTACGTAAAAATGTACTTTTATTTAATGAAGCGATATTTGGATGAACGGTGGTTTTTAACAAGCGCATAATAAGACTCTGGGATAATTTGGCCTATGATAGTATCAATAGAGGCTCAGTGTTAGAAGCAACTTTTGCTCTTATAGCAAACGCATTAACTTTATGATCACTTTATTAATACATTTGCTATAAGGTAGAAGAAATAAAAACACTCTGTTCAATGGATTGAATCGACATCATAAGTTAATTAATGCAATCGCTATTATATTATCGGTAGGGTGCGGAGAATTACTGTCAATACCCCGAATCAATAGGTGCGAGTAACCTTTGGTACTGACTGATAATCCCTTGTACATCCTGCAGCGGATTTTTGGCAATACACTGGTAGTGTTTAATGCTCTTCTGTAAGTAATGAAGATGCTCTTTCTGTGAAAAGTCCCACATTTTTGAACCCACTATCGAAATGGGTTTCGCCACATTCAAGGCGACGTGCAATATTTCATAACCACGTTTATTTTCAATGATCAGACTTTCAGCAATCAAACCTAACTGTCTGCTGATTAAAAATTCACGGACTTTATAATTATGATGGACGGGACACAAAATAAAGGCTAACGGGTAATGTTCAAATTGGTTTAAAATCGCCGTCATGAACTTAATGGTCAGCTCTCCCCCAACACCTGCAATAATAATCAAGTGTTTATCACTTTCCCGGTTTTTAGACTCGCTCGCTAAGGGTAAATTGATAACATCGGTACAGTGCACCTTCCATCGGCTTCTATTTTGCGCCTGCCCATAATGGGTTTTTAGGTCGGATTCTAGTTGCGTCAGTAACGCCGGCACAATATCCACAAAGTGAACAGTATCCGCGGCCTGCCGCTTTAGCAGGCTTAAGCCGAGAAAGCCGTGATCACAACAGCAATCCCAAATATGCTGGTAAGATTGACCAATCATAGCGTCTATTTGTTGCAAACGGCGACTCATTTTAATGTGATAATTCATCTGTTTTATCAAGCTTTGACTTCAAGGCGCATGCTCAATGCAATACGTTTTCTTTGCAGATCAATCTCGACAACCCGGACATTAACCAACTGCCCAACTTTAACGATTGCAAAGGGATCACGGACAAAATTATCGGCAAGTTGAGAGATGTGCACGAGTCCATCCTGATGAACGCCGATATCAACAAATGCGCCAAAATTGGTCACATTAGAAATAACCCCCTGGAGCAGCATACCCTCCTGTAAATCCGAAATTTTATTGATGTTTTTTGCAAAATCAACACGTTGAAAATCCGGTCTGGGATCGCGTTGTGGTTTGCCAAGTTCTTTAATAATCTCCCTGATACTGATAACACCAAATGTTTGATCGACATAGTTTTGCGCATCGAGCGAATTTAACAAATCTGAATTGTTTAATAACAGCTGCACTTTAACCCCTTGCTGCGCGGCAATATGTTTTACCAAATTATAAGCTTCAGGGTGAACAGCCGAGTTATCAAGGGGATTAAGCGCATTGTTTATCCGTAAAAACCCGGCACTCTGCTGATAAGCTTTATCACCTAAGCGCGCGACTTTTTGCAAGGCCTGGCGCGACTTAAAGACACCATTTTGGTCACGATAGCTGACTATATTTTTAGCAATCGTTTGATTCAATCCAGCCACACGTGCGAGCAAAGAGACAGAGGCACTGTTTAAATCAACCCCTACAGAATTAACACAATCCTCAACAACACTGTCCAAACGCTGGCTTAGGCTGCTTTGATTAACATCGTGCTGATACAGGCCGACGCCGATCGCTTTAGCGTCTATTTTAACCAGCTCAGCTAAGGGATCCTGCAGTCGCCGGGCAATGGAAACGGCGCCTCTAATGGAAACGTCGAGATCAGGAAACTCCTCGGATGCCAGTTCCGAGGCAGAATAAACCGATGCGCCGGCTTCACTGACGATAACAGTGGCAACCTTGAGGTTCTCCTGCGCTAAGGTCGTATCGATAAAATCATTGGATTCCCGCGATCCGGTTCCATTACCGACAGCGATAAGTTTGACCTTAAAATCATTAATTAATTTAAGCACTTCCTGTGCCGCTTGTTGGGTTTTATTAACCGGTTGATGTGGGTAGATGGTCCGATAAGCCAGTAATTTTCCAGTGCTGTCAATCACGGCTAATTTGCAACCGGTGCGCAAGCCGGGATCTAAGCCTAAGGTCACTTTAGGGCCTGCAGGCGCGGCCATTAACAGCGCTTTTAAATTAGAGGCGAAGTTGTCCATGGCATTTTCATGGGCATCATCTTTAAAACGGGTGATTAACTGCGTTTCCAACTGCCCTGCTAATTTACTCTTCCAGGCTTTTTGAATCACTTTTTTACGCCAATTATTAGCCGGCAACTGCAACCAGGAAAAACCTAAATGATGGGCAATCAAACTTTCACAATAGGATGATTTGTTTTTTTTATCCTGCTTTGGATCGGCATTTAAATCGAGTTTAAGCAGCCCCTCTTTTTTACCACGCAGGATGGCTAAAAACCGGTGGGCAGGAATTTTATGCAGAGGTTCCTGATAATCAAAATAGTCTTTATATTTAACCGCTTGTTGATCTTTACCTTTTGCGACTTTGCATTCAAAAGTGGCATTGGCGGAGAGATAATGACGCAATTTTCCAAGCAACTGCGGATCATTAACAATGCGATCCATGCAAATAGAGAGGGCTCCCTCTAAGACACTGTCAATATCAGAAAACCCTTTATTCGGGTTAATATACTGCCTGCCTAAGGTCTGTACATCCCCGTCCGCCTGAATCCATAATTTATCAGCAAGGGGTTCAAGCCCCGCTTCAATTGCTAACTCCCCTTTACTGATGCGTTTGCTTTTATAGGGTAAATAAAGATCTTCGAGTGTACTTTTATTATCACATTGTTCGATTTTAACCTTTAAATCCGGAGCTAATTTTCCTAATGCGACAATGGCTTTGAGAATGCTCTGACGGCGAACATTCAATTCACGTAAATAAATTAAGCGCGTCTCCAGCAGGCGCAGCTGAATATCATCGAGCCCTTGAGTTGCCTCTTTACGATAACGGGCGATAAAAGGCACGGTATTACCATCGTCATAGAGAATGATAAAGGCGTTAACCTGCATAAGCGGAAGATTAACTTCATTTGCAAGCTTTTGATTAACTGACGGTATAGTTGTTTTCATAATTATCTTTTTAGTTGTGTTCTTTATATCATTATCATTATGGCCTGCTCATCTTTTGCGTTATATTGAGCTTAATGACCCTCTATTAGGATGATAACATGATTAATTTTGCCGTTATCGGTAGCAACTGGATAACTGAAAAGTTTGTTAACGGGACATTAGTGAATAATGACCTGAAGTTAACAGCCGTTTATTCCCGCACCTTAACCACAGCACAAAACTTTGCCGCTAAATTTAACGTACAACACAGCTTTAATGACCTGCAGGCATTAAGTCAATTTGACGATATTGATGCAGTTTATATTGCCAGTCCAAATTCTTTACATTTTGAACATGCTTTGCTGATGCTAAAAAAGGGAAAACACGTCATTTGTGAGAAACCCTTAGCCTCTAATATCCAGCAGGTTGAAACGCTTTACCAAGCGGCGACAGCAAACAATGTTATTTTGTTTGAAGCCTTTAAGACAGCTTATTTGCCAAATTTTGCACAAATAAAAAATAATCTCCATAAACTTGGAAAATTACGTAAAGCGCATATTAATTACTGCCAATATTCATCACGTTACCAAAAATATCTCGATGGTGAAAACCCAAATACCTTTAACCCCTATTTTTCTAACGGTTCAGTCATGGATATTGGTTATTACTGCGTGGCTTTTACTGTCGCCCTGTTTGGTAAACCGCTGCATATTCAAGCCGATGCGGTTTTACTCGCTTCCGGCGTAGATGGTTGTGGCTCTATCCTGCTAAACTATGGCGACCTTTCGGTCACTATTGACCATTCAAAAATAAGTCATTCAGACCTACAGAGCGAAATACAGGGTGAACAGGGTAATATGCTGATTAAGCACTTCTCAGAATGTGAACAGGTGACTCTTGTCACCGAAAGTGCCATGGATTTAACCCAAGATCAGCACGAAAACAGCATGAGTTACGAAGCCAGTTTTTTTGCCCTCCAAATTAATCAGGGAAAGATGGATTTACAAAGCATCGAACGTTCCAAAATAACCTCTGCTGTTATTACCGAAATTCGCCGTTTAACGGGTGTTAAATTCCCGGCGGACAATCAATAGTTGGATATTAAAAATGACGTCTACTGATTTTTGTCAAGTGCGTCAGGCAACGCGAGCAAAATTAGAGATTAGAGATTGATGAAACTAAATATCAAAAATACAGAAACAGGAAACCAAGGAGAAGCTCATCGATACCATGCTGATTAAAAGACTTGGTAAAGACGAATAGTCTATATCAAACAATTCCAACTTAATAACTGATGTGTTACGCAGTCCCCAAATAGAATGGGGCTTACAGCACGGCCTAAAACCAGTAACTTATTGATCTATAAAAATCTGCTGCGTAACATCAGTGAATAAGCAATGTAGTTGGCTATGTCCCAATTAACGCTGTCTGTGATAATAATAGGCTGTTTTCATTAGGATTATTGTTTGATTCAAAAAACTTAAACCAACTTAAATAATTATCTAAATATTTTGTGGCAACACTATTCAATCGATTCATCCATCCATGAAGTCTCCCGTAGTAGGCATTAACGTTTTGAATATGAAACACTTTTTCAATAACACCAATACCTTTTGTTAAATTAACCGCTTTATGACCCATACCTAATCTCCTAGTTAATACTCTATATGATAGCAAGCGATCGCTGCAAATAACTGAATCCTTATCAATATGTTTTTTTAATAACTGATAGGAAGCTTCTCCTGTCGAACTATCTAAACATTTATCAAACGTATTATATTGCCTATCTCGAGCGACAATAACAGCCACTCAATGCCCTGTAGCACCGCCTCTACCGGCTTTATCTCCACCTCGATGGTGTTTTGTATGGGATAATTTTCTGCTTCCCTTTTCTGAGTACCTAAAGAGGGTTTCATCCCTTTCAACTATTCCGGATGAATAAGTATTATCTTGAATATTTAGTAGATTGAGGAATTTATGTCGCCATAGAAAAACAGTGTTTTTGGTGATTTCACAACAAGCTGCGCTACGCCTTACGGTCAAACTATTAAGCATACAGGCAAAATACTTTAACCACTTTTCAGAATGTCTTAATCGATAAAAAGATCTATTGAATGTAGATATAAAGCTTTTTGAACATCCTTTACAGAGGTAGCGTCAACCATTATTTATTTTCCGGTTTCACTTGATGCTTTAAGAGTGACAATCTGGGCAAGTAGATGCGCTATCTTGATGCCCAGTTAATGCATCAGGGCAACTTTGGCCTGATACTTGAACATTTAATAGCTTGACTAATAAATGCTTTTTATCAAGCGATAGTTCACTGACCATTACTTCGAGTTGTTCAAATGAATTATTCATAATAACTTCACTTAACGAACTGGATATAATGACAGTGTAGTATAAGTTAACTAAGACATAGCCAATGTAGTTAATTACTTTTTGGTAAAAAGCAGCTATCAATAATTTTGAATATGACCTTTAAAATTACTCAATATTAATTAAAAAATGATTGCCCTATTGTGAGTCTGCGTTGAGCAACAACGTAGACAAATACTTTTAAAGGGAATCATTTATGAAAACAGCAAAATCCAGCAGAATATTGATAGGAGGCATGATTTGTCATGAAATCTTCTATGAACACTAATAACCCGATTAAACTTCTAAACACTCATCAAGCTTTGCCTGCAACAAAAGACGGTACCTTACAAATGGCAGAAGAATACGGAATGAGTAAAGTTGCCAAAAAAGCAGCCAAGTCATTTTCTCTTGCTATTTTTGCAGGTGTCTTTATCGCCATTGCTTTTGTTTTTTATATCACGGTAACAACCGGTGCTGCAGGAGCGCCCTGGGGAGTGATGCGTCTTATTGGCGGTTTAGCCTTCAGCCTAGGATTAATTCTAGTGGTGGTTTGTGGTGGAGAGTTGTTCACCAGCACAGTATTAACAACAGTCGCCTGGGCACAGGGTTTCTTTTCAACAACCGAGTTATTGAAATGCTGGTTACGTGTTTATCTCGGTAACCTTGTTGGTGCAGCCTTAATGGTAATGCTTGTTATCACGGCTAAAATGTATTTATTAGATGGAGGCAGTTGGGGAGTTAATGCATTACAAATTGCCCAGCACAAACTTCATCATAGTTGGTTACAAGCCTTTTCATTGGGAATTTTGTGTAATTTATTGGTTTGCTTAGGCATTTGGATGACCTTTACAACTAAAGATATCTTAGCAAAATCGATGCTACTCATCTTGCCGGTAGCCATGTTTATCAGCAGTGGTTTTGAGCACAGCATTGCCAATATGTTTATGGTTCCTTTAGGCATTGTCATTAATGCCATAAGTAAACCTGAATTTTTCATTGCTCATGGTTTTATCACGACTGATTTTGCCGATTTAACTTGGGCAAACTTTATTACCCACAACTTAATTCCAGTCACACTCGGCAATATCGTTGGTGGTGGTGTATTTGTAGGGTTAGGTTATTGGTTGACGGAACAAGAACCAATGCAGAAAAAACAGAACCCTGAAAACGGCAGTTTAAATCCACAAAACAGCATTAATCAACAGCATAATTTATCTACAAACACTCAGTTAACCAGCCCAGGAGAGCCAAATATCATGAAAAAAACATTAAATAACTTAACCGTAAACGACGTTATGGACAAAAACCCACTTGTGTTAGAACAAACAGGTTGTATTTACCAAGCGCTTTCATCACTGGTTAAACATAACATTAAAGGTGCACCGGTCGTAAATGATCAGCAACTGTTAATCGGTTTTGTATCACAGCAAGACATATTAAGATTATTGTGGTCAGAAGAATACGATATTGAATTATCAGTACCCGTATCAACTGTGATGCAGACTGAAATTTTATCCGTAGGTAACGGACAACCCATATCGGTACTACTTGAATTTATGGTAGTAGACAAGGACGCTTTATTTCCAGTTACCGATAGCGGTATGTTATCCAGTTATAATTATCAGAGTTATGATCAGCGTTTGAAAAGTGCCTCAGCTAAGCGCCCTTCTATCTATCCAGTAGTTAACCAGGGTGTTCTTTGTGGTGTAATTAGTCGCGCTCAAATAGCCAAACTTATTACCCAGCACTGTTGCCCAGATGATAAATCACAGGTCGATGCCGCTTAAATAAAACAGATAAAATCATCCTAACGGATAAAATAGGCTTAACTTGTTTTATCCGTTTTATATACGAGCAAGGAAAATCCGGTTATTTACCCAAACTATGGGCTCAGGAATAACAACTATTCACTAAAAAATTTTTATGAATAAGCCGATCTTAGATTGCTGTTATCGATCTGCTTTTTATAATGGTGAACCAGTCTTAGTGCCTCTGCAATAATACAATCGCGAAGTGGGTTTTCACCACTATCTTTACGCCACACAAAAGACAAACTTCGTTTCATATTCAGATCCGGTGTTGGCAGAATAACCAAGTTCCCCTCTTTTACTTCTTTGATAACATCTAAAAAAGGTAAACATCCTAAATAAAAACCATCTCGAACCAATGCTTTAATAACAGGCACACTGTCATACTCTTTCCATACATTTATATTTTTAATTTGTCCCTGCACAGCGGCATCAAAAATATGACGCGTACCTGAGCCATGTTCGCGTTGAATCCATTTAGCCTGTTCAAGCTGCGCAAGACTGATCTTATTATGCCTTACATAGGAATGATTTGGATTGGTAAAAACAACAAGGTGATCGTCTAACAAGGTCTCCTGCTGAAGTCGATTATCATCATTACGACCTTCAATCACCCCCATCTCAAAATCATGATTAATAATACCTTGAACAACCTGCTCAGTATTTTTAACCTTTAATTCAAGTCTTAATTCAGGGAAGTCAGTATCAATTTTACTGATAAGCAAGGGTAAAATATGCTCCGCTGCCGTTTGGCTTGCGCACAGTGAAAATTGACCGCTAATTGACTGTTGATCATGCAAACCTAATTCAATTTGATGAGCATCTTGTAATAGTTTTTTTGCTCTTGGCCGCAGCCAGCGTCCCCAATGGCTTAATAACAAACGATTGCCCTGACGTACAAAAAGCGGGCGATCTAACACATTTTCAAACTGCGAAAGTGACATGCTCACTGCAGACTGTGTCATGGATAATTTTCGTGCGGCAGCGCTCACGCTTTCTTGGCTAGCAACAGCATCAAAAACAGCCAGCTGTTTTAAAGAATATTTCATCAACATACCTTAGGGTGATTTTGCTCTAATCCGAAGTCTAACAAACCAAGTATCAATTTAATTGATACTTGGTTTGTTAAGATCTTATCTGTAATTTATTGTTTTTACAAAGTTAATTAGTTATTTATTTATTTATTTATTTAAATAGGTAGAATTAATTAAATACTTTTCTGTAAAAATAGATTTAATAAAAAAGGATTAGTAGAATAAATACAACACTGTAATATATAAAAAAAACTTTTTTATATATTTAAGAATAAACTAAATTTATTCGCTAGGATTAAAAGTTGTTCACGGCTAACAATTTCCACGTTGTTTGGATCAACAATTTTGTTATTTGAAATTAAAACAGTACGAGGATAACCGTGCCCTCCTAATTTAACCGTTAAGGCTTCATGTTCTGCTGAAAGATATTGGTTTTTCACATCTTGTACATTTACTTGATAAACCGCTATCCCTTTAACAGCAAATTGCTTGACAAACAGAGGTAAATTTTCAGCTTGTGCAGTACAATCACCACACCATGAAGTGACTATATTTAGTACAAATGACGCATTCGAATTTAACAGTTGATTGGCTTTTGCAGGATCAATATTTTTAATCATTTTTTACATCTCAATAGGTTAATAATAACGTTATTGTAACTTGGAATGTTTTTCTAATATGTAAAAAAGTGGTCATTCATTTCGAACGACCACTCTTAGCCTTCTATTTTATAAGCGCTTAGTTTATTTCACTGGCTATATTCGTAGTGGCTTGTCTCTGCTCGCCATCAACAACCTCGTCTTCTACTATTTTACCTTTTGAACCTTTGATGACATAAACAGTGATCATCAGCGCCAATAGGATACCAACGGCTGTTGAAATATCCATTGCCAGTCCAAAACCAAGGGTTGAATTATTGAGAATAAAAGTGATAACAACCGTGGTCATAAACATCGCAGGTACTGTGGTTATCCAGTGGAATTTATTATGACGTAACAAGTATGCTGAAGCGGTCCATAACATCATCACAGCGGTGGTTGCATTAGCAAAACCAAAGTAGCGCCAAATAATACCGAAATCTACTTGAGTAAGGATTGCGCCTATGACAAACAGTGGCATCGCCATTAACAAACGATTACGAATTGATTTTTGCTCCATATTAAAATATTCAGCCATGATTAAACGACTAGAGCGGAATGCGGTATCGCCCGAGGTAATAGGTAAAATAACCACTCCCATAAAGGCAACAATACCACCGAACAAACCTAATAGGCCAATTGATGAATCATAAACAACACTGCCTGGGCCACCGTTCATAATAGCTTCTGATAAACCTTCTACAGAATCAAAGAATGATAATGCCAGTGCACACCAGATTAAGGCAATAACGCCTTCACCAATCATCGCACCGTAAAAGACGAAACGACCATTGCTTTCATTTTCAACACAACGTGCCATTAGGGGGGATTGTGTCGCATGGAATCCGGAGATAGCACCGCATGCGATAGTAATAAATAATGCCGGCCATAGGGGTAAATCATGGGGGTTCATATTAACGAACATTTGGCTCAATTCATAACCACCTAATACACTATGGTCACTTGAGAAAGCCAATGCAGCCATCAGCCCCACGGACATAAATATTAATAACGCACCAAAGAAGGGATAAAGACGGCCAATCACTTTGTCAACCGGGACCATCGTCGCAATAACATAATAAGCGAAGATAATCGCAACCATCACAATAGTCGGCATTGCCAAGTCAGTTTGGGAATTAACTAGGTTGGTTATCATGCTAGCTGGGGCAGATACAAACACAACCCCCACTAATAAAAGTAAAACAAGGGCGAAAATATTCATAAAATGTTTGGCGGTTGGACCAATGTATTTACCCGCGAGTTTAGGAACCGATGCCCCGCCATTACGGATTGATAACATACCTGAGAAATAGTCATGTACTCCACCAGCAAAGATACAACCAACGACAATCCAAAGCATCGCAGCCGGGCCGTATAACGCGCCCATTATTGGCCCAAAAATAGGACCTACACCGGCAATATTTAATAACTGTATTAAATAAACTTTTTTGGTTTTAATTGGCACAAAATCAACACCGTCTTGTTTGCTAAATGCAGGTGTTGTACGTTTTTTATTTATGCCAAAAATCTTTTCAACAATTGCCCCGTAGATATAATATCCTCCGAGCAGTGCTGCAACACAAAATAGGAACCAAATCATATTATTCTCTCTGTTATTTAGGTTAATTAAGAAAGGAGTCAAATAGAGAGGTTGATATTTAATTATTTTGAGCAATTATCATTAAAGGAAAAGCGTTATTCCAGCAATAAGATTGATAATAACTAAACATTATTCCGTGTACAGCACTATTCAAATCCAACTTTATGCCGCGACATTACCCTGATTAAGAATAGATTCATTAGTTAATAGTCTCAGTGGTCGTATACTGATTTAAGTGGTCAATAAAAAAATTTAACGGATCTGAGCGAATAAAAATATAAGCATAAAAACAGGTAAAAAATATTATGAAAGTGCAAAGCGGTCTTTTAATGCTTTTAAATAACGGCGACTAACGGGCGCCACTGACCCATTACTGGTTATAATTTCCGCAAGAGAATTATCTAATAATTTTATCTCACGAATAGCCTTTGGATTGATTAAATATTGCCGATGACAGCGGATCAAGACGGTCTTCTCCTCTAATACTTTTAAACTCAGCGAACAGCTCAGGTGCTTGTCCCGTGCCGGAGTATCATGACCAATAACATTCACCCCACACTGATCTGAATAAGCTATCTCAATATTTTGCGGTTCAATTAATATAATCCGGTTATAGCCCACGCAAGGAACTAATTCCAAATGAGGCTTAGTGACGGCGGTATAATCGTGAGGTGGCGCTGATACTTGCAGACGTTTTAAGGTTTTCGCTAAACGCTGCGCTGCAACCGGTTTTAATAGATAATCAATGGCATTGTCGTCGAATGCCTGCAGTGCATATTCATCAAAGGCGGTCACAAAAACAACCTGCGGCATTGTTTTTGGATCCAACATGCTGAGCATTTCTAAACCAGTTATCTGTGGCATCTGGATATCTAAAAAAATAACATCGGGTTTTAATGCGTGGATTTTTTTAAGCCCCTCTAGCGCATTCGGGCAACTGCCGATAACGTCCACTTCACCGGTTTCATTTAACAGCTCAATCAGCTCTTCTCGAGCATATAATTCATCATCTATCACAATCGCTTTAAACATTAAGACTTCCTATTAATCGGATCATTGACCAGCGGGAAAATAATTTCAGCAGTAGTCCATTCCCCTTTTTTACAGTTCATTTGCAAACCAAAACATTCACCGAAGGTATTTTGCAGGCGTTTATTGACAATCTGCAGCCCTAAACCGGACTGTTCTTTTTTCTTAAAATAAGTTCCTGCATTATCGATTACTTGAAGTTTTACATGGGATTTATTATGGCGTTCAATTAACGCGCCTGTAATGCTTATCTTTCCATTTTCGAGAAGCGTCGACGTCCCGTGTTTAATTGCATTTTCAACCAGAGGCTGCAGGGTAAAGGTCGGCACGTAAACATTTAATAGCGACTGTTCGACTGAAAAATCAATTTCTAACCGATCGGAAAAACGCGCGAGTTCTACTTCAAGGTAGGAAGTAATATGTGCTAATTCTTCTTTAATGGTCACTCTCTCTATATTATTTTTTAAATTACGGCGGAAAAATTGCGATAAATGTTGAATAAGATCACGTGCTTGATTGGGATCTCTTCTAATCACAGCGCTGATGGTATTTAATGCATTAAATAAAAAATGCGGATTAACCTGAGCCTGCAGTAAACGTAATTCTGCCTGTAATAATAAGGTTTTCTGTTCGATATAACGTCCGGTTAATATTTGATTTGATAACAATTTACCTAAACCTTCTCCTAAACTTCTATTAAGTGAAGAAAAAAACTTCTGCTTTGCCTCATAAAGTTTAATAGTCCCTAAGACTTGCCCTTCTCCACCGACTAACGGGATAACCAAAACTGCACCTAATTTACATTTGTCATGTAACGAACATTGATATTTTATTTCATATCCATCGGCATAGATAAGCTCTTTGTTATTAATTGCCCGCCGCGTAGAGTCAGACGAAATCATTGTTCCCGGCAGATGATGATCAGCCCCAATACCGATAAAGGCGAGTATTTTATCACGATCGGTAATTGAGACAGCCCCTACGCCAGTTTCTTCATAAATTATTAGGGCGATTTTTTTGGTGCTCTGCTGGTTAAAACCTTCACTTAAAATACCCACGGAACGATGCGCAATTTTTAAGGCTTTACTGGAAAAAGCCGCTGAATATTTTTCATAAATGGCTTTTCTATCCTGAATAATACTGATGAATAAGGCCGCACCAAAAGCATTTGCAATCACCATCGGCAAGGCTATTGCCTGCACTAAATGTAATGCCTGATCAAAAGGTTTTGCCACCAGTAAAATAATGCTCATTTGCATTATTTCAGCGACCACCAAAACAGTAAATGCACAACGCGGTTTAAATATCTTATCAACCAAACCACGGCGAAAATAATAACGATGAACCAATCCGCCCAATAACCCTTCCACGGTGGTTGATATGGCACAAGCTAGATCCGTAAATCCCCCCATGCTATAACGATGAAGCCCGCCCGTTAAGCCCACCGCAAACCCCACAACCGGTCCGCCTAACAATCCCCCTAACACGGCACCGATTGCACGTGTATTTGCGATAGCATTATCAATACTCAGACCAAAATAAGTGCCTAAAATACAAAATAGACTAAACACCACATAACAGGCGATGCGCTGTGACAACTGACCTGAAACCGTGATTAAAGGCATAAAAAGAAGGGTTTTACTTAACAGATAGGCAATCACTAGATACACACTTAATTGCTGTAAAAGTGAAAATACAAGTTCCATATAAAGCTCATTAAAAAAGAGGCGACAGCAAGGCAGATAAGGTTTTTATCTTCAATAAAAATAACAGATTTATAACACATGAGGCGCAGCGTAGCAGTAAAAACGGATAATTACTTCATGCTAAGCATAAACCGGCAGTTACAAAAGAGTATTCAACAAAAACACCCTCGGCAGGTCAGTTTTATACATAGAGGAAAATAATAACTGACCGGGTACAATCAAAACCAGCGGCGGACTCTTTTTTTGTAGTTTTTATATTCCTCACCAAAATAGGCTTCTAAAAACATCTCCTCAGGTTGAATAATACCCCGGCAAACTAAAATTGACATAGGGATCAATAAGACAAAAAACCACAGGCTATTAAGCAGTAAAGTAATACCAAGGTATACTAATATCATTGAGATATACATTGGATTACGTGAATATTGGTATGGCCCTGCGACGATTAACTTCGCAGTGGGTGTATAATGATTAGGTGACACTTTTTCTGTTTTCATTGTTTTTAAAGCCCATACTGCAATTAATATTCCTGCAATCAAGACGATGGTGCTAAGCACTAATATAAATATGCCTGAAGCAAAGAAATGAACTGGTGCAACATACTGTAAAATGAAACCTGCAATAACAGTAAATAGAAAGATAACCTGTGCTGGGGCAATAATTTTCATTTTTTTCCTTTTAAGTTTCATCAAACATAATATTTAGATGATCCTATGCGAATTAGACTCATACCCTTACTTTGATATTCTATTTGATCTTGCTCTTATCCGTCAAAGTTTCATTTTTGCGGAGAAACACAGAACCTCCTGCATATCCCCCCGGAAGGGCAGTAAGGCAGTAAGGCAGTAAGGCAGTAAGGCAGTAAGGCAGGCAAAGCGTAATAAGAATAAATAAAAAGTCCAGATCAAGATAACTGACTCAACTATTTGCGAGCTCAAAGCCAACGATTGAATTTATTAACTTTTCCCTAGGTTATAAAAACCGCCCTTGTTTATAATATATAGCTGTAACACTGAGCAGGCAGATTAGCGTTTAATATTGGTACTCAACTTTATTCCCCGGGCGTTTAATATTGGTACTCAACTTTATTCCCCGGGCGTTTAATGATTTAATCCAATTGTTTGGTTTCTGGCCTTCATCAAAGCCAATAGCGCTGACGTCTTGGCATCTCGCGGCTGTTCGGCACACGCCTAAGCACAGCGCTGCTGACTAATTCAGGGTGAGTAACGGCAAGATCATAGGTGCTAAGCTTCCTTCAAGCCACGGCTAAGGTAACTATTTCCACCGGCAGGATAGACTGCCCCTGTGTTGTTGTCACTAAGTTAACCCCGAGGAAAACCAGTTTGCCTGTTTCGACCTCAAAGACAGCTTCTGTAAAAGGCCCCCTGCACCCTTGCTTAACATTCTTTCTCGCGGCAGAAATAACAAAAGCCATGCGCAGCTTTGGATTGGCACTTGAAACATACTGTTGAGAAAAATCTTCTATCCAACCAGACAACATAAAACTAATTTCAGATGGTTGCAAAAGCATAGTTTTCCTCCTGGGCAGTATGAATACCCAAAGAACTAAAAAGGTGATCACCCTTGCTGGTTAAAAGCATCCCTAACTGCGTTGTGAGTTTGATTCAGAACATCCTGTTCTTCACCACTTCGTGGTCAGCTAAAGCGGTTCAAAATCGTTCCTGACGATTTTTGTGAAGTAAGAATAACGATCGAATACAACTCACGCCTTATTGGTGCTGATTTTACCAAAGCAATCATTGATCACTTCATTAATTCTTTTGGTATAAGTCAGCGCCAAAATAGTGCCTGTCAGCACCTCTTATTCAGGATAACCAACAGCCCATTAAGTCGCTAATAATAGTTGTGCTGAAGCCCCTGACAGATTAATTTTGATCAAGGATCTAACTCCTCAAAGCTGTATATAAAGTGCCAAGAAAATATTTCATATTATTCAGTCCATTTTTTTTGTAACTGTTATACTCGCGCCCAATTAAACTTTCAAAAAAATATAAAAATGGTGATCTCATGAGTGTTGATGCAATAGGTTTATCTGCCGAGTTATTAAAAGCTGTCAAAGCTTGCGGATATAAAAATTTAACCCCGATTCAGCAGCAGGCAATTCCGATAATCCGTAGCGGGTCGGATCTGCTTGCAAGCGCACAAACAGGGACAGGTAAAACGGCGGCTTTTACCCTGCCTATTCTGGATATATTAGCAAAAAATGCGAATGAAAAGCCGACAACAAATACAACAATTAAAGCCTTAATACTCACACCTACGCGTGAATTAGCAGCGCAAGTTGCAGAGAATGTAAAAGAGTACAGCCAGTTTTTACCGCTAACATCGGGGGTTGTTTCGGGTGGCCGCAGTATGGACTCACAAACTAAAATGCTTAAAGTTGGTGTTGATGTATTAGTTGCAACACCGGGCCGTCTGCTTGAACACTTAACCTTACGAAATGTAGATCTTTCTCATATTAAGTATCTTACGCTTGATGAAGCTGATCGTATGTTAGACCTGGGTTTTTTAACTGACATACAAAAATTGATGGAAGCAATTAAACAAAAACACCAGACTTTAATGTTTTCCGCCACTTTTTCAAATAAAGTTAAAACCTTAGCGAAACAGATATTAACCACCCCGAAAACCTTAGAAATCTCACCGCAGAACTCAACTGCCGGTAAAGTAAAACAACAGGTTTATTGGGTATCTGAAACCCGTAAAAATGAACTATTATCTGAGCTAATTGGGGTTAAAAACTGGAAACAAGTGTTGGTCTTTGCAGGCACCAAAGAGAGTGCTAATCTGTTAGCAAAAGAGTTACAGCTAGACGGAATCAAAACGGCAGTTTGTCATGGAGATAAAACCCAGGGTGCACGGAATCAGGCGATCCAAAAATTTACTGAAGGCAGCGTCCGTGTTTTAGTGGCGACAGACGTGGCAGCACGTGGCCTTGATATTCCTGATTTACCCTATGTGGTCAATTTCCATCTGCCATTTTTAGCTGAAGATTATATTCATCGTATTGGCCGTACAGCACGTGCTGGTAAAAGTGGTACAGCGGTATCATTAGTCAGCCCCAAAGATGAGCAGTTTTTAGATAATATCGAAACGCTCATTGGCCGTAAGTTTGAACGCATTGTGTATCCTGGTTATGAGATTGATAGTTCGCTGCCTGGCTATTATGAGCAATCCAGTGACAAGCCGCTGAAAAAAAGTCGTTACAAAGCAACGCAAGAGCGCAATAAAATGCTTGAGCTTCAAAGAGCAAAAAACACACCGGCGGCCATTCGCAGAGAAAAAAATAAAAACAAAAAACAAAGATAATAAAACAATAAGATAAAACAGAGCCACTCAGCGTCTCTGTTTTATCTTTTAACAACAAACTATTAACGGCAATCACTTCCCCTACTTTATCTTTAATACTCCCTTAATTTAATTGTTATTTTAAAAAATTTAGATATTAACAAACGATATTTTGTTGTTTTAATTTGTATTTTTTATTTAGCCTATCCGGTTATTTTTTCCACATCTATTCTAGACTTTAATCGATAAAATAATTTTCTAGGAGTGTTAGAGATATTTTTTGAGGAGGAAATTATGAACATAGTACCAAGAAGCCAATGCTTAAGTCCTGAACATGTTTTCGACTATTTTTTTTGCCTTAAACAAACTAAAAGGCAAAGAGGGTTATTTTGAACCGCGCGTAGATATTATTG
>JBLHWW010000051.1:0-21386 GCA_047629075.1 Psychromonas sp.
TAGCTGTCTTTGCTTCAGGATTAAAATGACTAAAAACGGTATAGACAGGATCACTAAAAGTTAAGGTTTTTGACTCACCGGTTTGATGATTAATTTGACGTAATAGGGGTAAACCATTCTGACGCTCCTCAACAATTAACCACTCCTGCATTAATTCATAATCTTCCAGCAATACATCGTTACGCGCTTCAATGATAGTAGACCAGGCATCTGCATTGTAGTTGACCAGTGAAGTAGATGTTTTTAAAGCAAAGTTTTTACCACTGTTATTGGTGCGAATATAAAACTGTGCCTGGAAATGATCAATACTGTATTCATGCCCGCGTAACCGGGGTAAAAATGAGACAAACTCTCCCATCGGCTGATCGGCATCTAAAACTAAACATTCAGAGGTGGTGGTACTGTCAATGGCAATCACCAAATACTGCTCGGAACGGGTTTTGTCAAGACTCACGTAGAAGGTATCATCCAGCTCTTCATAAACTAATACGTCATCTTTTATCTGGTCACCTAATCGGTGACGGTACACTTGATAGGGTAATAGCGTTTCTGGGTGTTGTTTTGCATAAAAAACCGTTTGATTATCGTTTGCCCAGACCACATCAGAAACATCTTCAATAAGATCACTTAGCATCTCACCTGTCTCAAGATTTTTAAAACCTAAGGTATATTGACGACGACCGACCACGTCTTCAGAGAATGCCATCAACATTGAATTACTTGATAGGGTCAAATCACCCAATTGATAATACGAAAGCCCTTGCGCACGTTTATTGCAATCTATCAGTACCTGTTCCGGAGCTACCATCGA
Organism: Psychromonas sp.; assembly: GCA_047629075.1. Taxonomy (GTDB): domain Bacteria; phylum Pseudomonadota; class Gammaproteobacteria; order Enterobacterales; family Psychromonadaceae; genus Psychromonas. The sequence continues at coordinate 812 of JBLHWW010000051.1, forward strand.
TTCTTTTCTACGGCTATAAACCATGTAATCTTGACCTTCAGCAAAGCGAACACTGTACCAAAACCCTTTTTTAAAATAGGGAACGGATTCAAGTTCCGGCTCCTGTCGTGCCACCATCTCGTCATACAACTGCGCCTGTAGATTAACTAAAGAACTCATCTCCTGCTCAGTAAAAGCATTTTCTTGCTCTAAATAATCGATGATCTCAGGATCCTGACGATCATCATCTCGTAACCAAAAATAATCATCTTTACGTAAATCACCATGAATTTCATGAATGTGGTTTTTCTTTGAGGCTTGGGGTGCTGACAGTTTAGCTTTTAAATTCATGATTTTCTCTGCTGGTTGTAAGTGCGACAATATTAACATTGAGCCGAGTTTGGGGGAAGGTTGCCGTTCGTATCTAATCCCACTCATTGGTTGAGCTATTTAAGCTCAATAAAAATAAGTACCTTACTGTAATACCAAATCCATTAAATTTATGTCCATTTATGCTCGTTAAAACACATGCTAACAAGACATAAAACTACGTTTTAGTATTTGTTATTGATTTGATTCATAACATCCTGTTATTCGCCACTTAGTGGCTAGCTACAACAGTTCAAAATCGTTCTATACGATTTTGTATAATTAGAATAACGAGTTGCTGCAATCAATGCCTTGCTTTCACCGGCTTTTCCAGCGCCTAAATAAATCATCTAATGAGTGGAATTGGTATTAGAATCCGCTACTGATTACACTTATCAGGTGAAGAATGTTGAAAAACGGCAGGCAGATCCTAGAGGTGACTATTCCAGGCAGAAGACTGGTGATATAGTTATTCTAGATCAAGGCCTTCTGACAACGAAGAGCCTCTTAGATAAAAAATGAACAACTATTACCAGTAATTTTCAGTTTATTTTTTTCTCTTCAAAAAATCATTACAGGCGCTTTAAATGGATTATTTATTAGTTAAACATCTGCATGTAGGAATGGCTTACCTGAGTCTTAGCCTGTTTATTTTACGTTCAAGTTTATCGGTAACAGCGTCACCCTTATTACAACATAAATTAGTAAAAATATTACCGCATCTGGTTGATACTTTTTTACTGCTGTTTGCCGTTTTGTTAATGATAACTATCAAGCAGTATCCATTTTTTGATACCTGGCTAACGGCTAAGCTAATCGCCCTGCTTGCTTATATTGCGGTTGGTAGTATTGCTATTAAACGCGGGAAAACCGCCGTGATTCGCTTATGGGCGAGTATTATTGCCGTACTTATATTTACTTATATTATAGGCGTAGCAAAAACGCACCATGCCCTATCTTGGTTAGCGGTCATGTAAGATGATAAATATCTGCCTATTTGCGCCAAGTGATCCATCTAAATATAACGAGCTTTAGCGAGTTAATTTAGTGGGAGTTGTTCATCAGCAGCATTGGTGGAAAAACAATTAATCATCAAAGATAACAGGCCCTCATCACACTACAACCAGTACCTTGGATAATGTCGCGGAGGATGGCCCGATAAATTATTTATAAAAAGTGCCACTACAAGCAAAAGTATCGCACGGCTCAATATTAGAAAAACGATAAATAAATAGCCTTGGTTTGTACTTCCGGGTCATTAATAACTGCCATTAATGTGGTAGCACCACTGGGCGAGTGTAAAGTGCGGGTAAAATGCATAGCGAAACAGCAAGCGCTGCAGAAATAACATGTCCGCCCAGCAGATTAGGGGCTGTGATAGTTCCGCCTGCGTAACACCATAGACTAATACAGCCAATGCACCAAATGAAGCAACTAAAAACAAGCTGTTGTGTAAATTTTCATAACTGTATTTACTTAATATTGCAATTAGGTAAATCCCGGTAAATGCCCCTAATCATGCCTATCCAATTTTGCTCAATGGTTTCCTTGGTGGACCAGCCCCTCCCCTGCATTTGTTTAAATATTTTCTGATCATATTGTGCCACTTATCCTATTATCTTGTTGTATTATTAAGCTGCTAGCCTAGGGGCGGTTTAGCCTTCGAGACCCCATTGCCTTAGCGAAAAAAAGTCAAAAAATAACACTGTTAACCGATAGTTTTTTGTAATGAATTCTTTTGCATATTTTTTATTGGAAAACTATTTTACATAAACCCCAAAAGGTGTAAAGTAAATGCATCTTTATCTTAATGCCTGACAAGGTGACTTATAATGCACATTACCCGTTATACCGATTACTCACTGCGCATACTGATTTATTTAGCCATTAATAATGAGCAGCTAAGTACCATCAATGAGATAGCCCAAAGCTATCATATTTCCAAAAATCATCTGATGAAAATTGTTCAGCAGCTTAATGTTAAAGGATATTTATTAGCGATTCGCGGAAAAAATGGTGGAATTAAATTAAACAGCGCCCCGAGTGATATTAATATCGGCAGCCTGGTACGTGAAATGGAAGATGGTAATAAATTAGTAGAGTGCCTTGGTGATAATAACCATTGTGTGATCGCCCCAAGTTGTCAATTAAAGAATATTTTTGCTGAAGCGCAGGAGAATTTTTTTGACACTCTGGACAAATATACATTAGCTGATTTAGTGCCAGCTAAAAAACGAACTGAAATAGGCGAATTACTGGATATTGATGTTTTATAATTTTAAATTATTCAGACCTAAACCTAAAAAAATCACTGTTCGATAACTTTGAGACCCTTACTATGATCAATATTTCAAACGCTACAAACAATCCTAAACCCAGCATAGCTTTTTTTGAATTCGCTTTCCGCCCCTTGTTTTTACTTGCTTCCTTGTTTAGCATTTTTGCCTTGTTAGTATGGAATAGCATATTAACCGGAAATATTGATCTTAATCTTTATGGGGGCTCTCTGTGGTGGCACATGCATGAAATGTTATTTGCTTTTGTGGCCGCGATTATTGTTGGATTCCTATTAACTGCGGTACAAAATTGGACTGGCGTACGAGGTTTACATGGCAAAGGGTTAATGCTTTTAGTAGCGCTTTGGCTAATCGCCCGAATATTATTTTTCTTCCCCAATACGCTTCCCCATGTGCTAATCGCTATTGTGGATATCGCTTTTCTGCCTTTGGCGGCGACAGTATTAGCTTACCCCATTATTAAAGTTAAGCTGTGGCGCAACCTCCTATTTATTCCAATCTTATTAATTATGGCTGGCGCTAATGCGATGATGCATTACAGTAGCGCATCTCAAAATCCTCAATTAATCAGTACAGCCAGTACTGTAATGGCTTTATTGGTGACCTTAGTGATGTGCGTTATGGGCGGAAGAGTCTTTCCCATGTTCACCGCCAATGGAACAAAAACCCCACGGATAAAGGCTATCGCTTGGTTAGAAAAGCTTGCGATAGGCAGCACCTTACTCGCCGTATTAACCGCCTTTAATTTTATCCAGCTACCTTCAATTGTGATAGCGATTATCTTCTTTGTTGCCAGTGCAGCTAATGCCCTACGCGCCTTTCGCTGGAAAATATGGGTGACCTTCAAAACCCCTTTAGTTTGGTCTCTGCATATAAGTTATTGGTGTATTGCGATCGGCTTGTTAATGGTTGGCTTATCACAGATAACGACATCAGTCACCCATTCACAAGGGATTCATGCGTTAACGATTGGCGCTATGGCAAGCATGATTCTGGCGATGATTTCGCGCGTTTCATTAGGGCATACCGGCAGAAATATTGCTGTTGGTAAAGTGATGACAATGGCTTTTATAGCGATAATTTTGGCCTTTATCATGCGCGTTTTTGGCAGTTATTGGATCGTTAACTATAGTCATGTTATTTCCATCGCCATTGGTTTTTGGGTTATTGGTTATGCCTGCTTTGTGGCGCTCTATTTCCCAATTTTAACTAAAGCGCGAGTGTGAAATTTATTATTATAAAAACAGATAAAAAATTATCGGGTTTGCTATTAACCTAAGGACAATGTAGAGGTACTGACGATAAAGAACAAGAAAAAACTGAACAGGAACAGCAGGCAGCCCAACAGTCGCTTATTGTAAAATAGAATTGAAAAAATCCAGGCGCAGTTTCTGTTGCTGGATTTTTTTTGGCGGGTTTTAAAAAAACATAAGGATTAAAATCTAAATTAAATATAAAACTGCAATGAGTTAAAACCATAAGCTAAAAAACTGCGTTGTAATGCATTAAAATTAGCCGCTTCATCAGGCTGATAAACCTTAGTAAAATAAGCTTGATGGGTATTTTTTATTTCTGTCATCTCATCTTTTCCAAGCAATTGGGTTACCCGCTGCGCAATCGCATTACTCGAGTCCACTAAGTTGATTTTGTGTTTAAAACAGCGGGCAATTTCCGTTTTTAATAATGGAAAGTGAGTACAACCTAAGACGATGGTATCGGGCATCTTTTCTAAGATTAACCAGGCAGCTAATGCAGATTCCATATCTGCTTGCGGTATTAATTTCCCCTGTAGCTTTAACTCCGCCAGTTTAACCAATTGAGTTGAGCCAATTTTCAACACCTGCTTCCCAGCTGCAAATTCATCAATCAGTCGAGCGGTATAAGCACCATTAATAGTCACGGGAGTGGCTAATAAGCCAATAACCCCATTTTTTGTTAAAAATGTTGCGGGTTTAATTGCCGGTACCACACCCACAATGGGAATAGAGAAGTGTTCACGCAAATACTGTAATGCAACCGTGCTGGCAGAATTACAGGCAATAACAATCAAATCAATTTTGTACCTGCCCACAAATGAACTCAGTAAACTCATTAAACGCTGAATAAGAAAATCAGCCTTTAATTCTCCATAGGGAAAATAAGCATTATCAAATAGATAGAAGTATTTTATAGCAGGTGATTGTTTTATCACCTGCTCAAAGACAGATAACCCCCCTATCCCAGAGTCAAATATAAGCACCTGTTTTACTGACATTATTGATCCATTTAAATTTTATCGACCACTCTATTTTAACCTGTTATAAATCAATTAAGAAATAAAATGAATTTATCTGGTCAAGTTACGGCTGCTACTTTAACATTCGCCCCTTATATCTGCCACCAGAAGGTTAAAAATGAGTCTGCCATTTGTTGATCCTGAAAATTATGAAACACTGTTAGACGCTAAAAAAGAGCGCCTAAACCAACAATTTTCCACCTTTAATCCACCTGCTTTGGAATGTTTTGCATCGCCCAAGTTACATTATCGAATGCGCGCTGAGCTTCGCGTATGGCATAATGGTGATGAACTTTATTACATCATGTTTGATAAAAAAACCAAACAAAAATTCCGCGTGGATCAATTCCCCCCGGCAAGTGAGTTAATTAACAACTTAATGCCTGTCTTACTTGAATTAGTGAAATCAACTGAGATACTGCGTTATAAACTCTTTCAGATTGATTTTTTATCTAACTTAAAGGGTCAGGTAATTGTAAGCCTGCTGTATCACAAACAACTGGATGATAACTGGCTAGTGGAAGCAAAGCGTATTAAAGCTGAACTATTAAAGCAGTTTGATATCAACTTCATTGGTCGTGCTAGAAAACAAAAAATATTGCTCGATTACGATTATGTCATAGAAGAATTACAGGTTGATGGCAACAAACTCTTTTATCAGCAAATTGAAAATAGCTTTACCCAACCAAATGCCAAGGTCTGTGAAAAAATGCTGCAGTGGGCTATTGACTGTACCCGCGATAGCCAGGGTGATTTACTGGAGCTTTATTGTGGTAATGGTAACTTCTCATTGGCTCTGGCGAAAAACTTTAATAAAGTCTTAGCCACGGAGATAGCCAAACCATCGGTTGAGTCAGCGCAGTTTAATATGGCAAAAAACGACATCAATAACGTTACTGTTATTCGTATGTCTGCTGAAGAGTTTACCCAGGCAATCAATGGTGAGCGTGAATTTTATCGCTTAAAAGGGATCACCTTAAGCGATTACCAATGTAATACTATTTTGGTTGATCCCCCCAGATCGGGCCTTGATGATGAGACGGTCAAGATGGTGCAACGCTACGACAATATTTTATATATCAGCTGCAATCCGGAGACCTTGTCACTTAATCTGGAAGTCCTTAGCGAAACACATGACATAAAACGTTTTGCTTTATTTGACCAATTTCCTTATACCCACCACAGCGAAGCAGGTGTTTATTTGGTTAAACGATAATCGACTGTATTGCTCATATTTTTATGCTTTTATATAGGATCCAAGGATAGTAACAGGGTGCTGTTGCATTATTTGCTGCAGTGCCCTATGTACATCAGGGTCTTCCTGGTGCCCATCAATATCAATAAAGAAGTGATATTTACCAAATTCTGATTTGGTTGGCCGTGACATAATTGAAGTGAGATTAACTTTCTGCTCTGCAAAGGCTGCCACAATATTGCCCAACACACCGGGAGAATCCTTTTCATTTTTAACCACTAAACTTGTTTTATACTGTTGTTTAGCCACGCGCCGCTGTGCTTTGTTGGCTAATACCAGAAACCGAGTTTGATTATTCTCATAATTGGTTACATTCCCCCTAATAAGCGTTTTATTTTTAGCCATCTTTAAAGCATGTTGGGGAATAATGGCGCCGGCACCGTCACCATGCTTTTGTGCAAGCAGTAAAGACTCAATATTACTTTGGGTATTATGCACTTTAATATTTTCTAACTTATCAATAAATTCAGAACACTGGCCATGTGCAACAAACTGCACATAAAGATCCGTCAACTCTGATAAGTTTGCACAGGACGCGACGAAAGAAAATCGAATCGGTAACAATATTTCGGAAATAACTACTAAGTTGGTATTAAAAAGATGATCCAATACAACTTGGACATATCCCTCGGACAGGTTCTCTATTGGCAACACTCCGATTTCACACTCGTTGCCAATCGCAGCGAAGGTTTCAGTAAGGCTATTAAAATATTTAATTTCATAAACGCTATTTTGGCTGTGTAAATATTGTTGCGTAGCCAAATCGGAGAATGTTTCTTTGGGACCAAGGGTAGCAATTTTAGGCATGGGGAGCGGCTCGTGATAATAAAAATCAGACTGAGGAAGAGATCTTCTAACGCTCTTTTTTAAGGTAGCAACGCTAAAAAGAACCAACAAAAAAGGTAAGTATGATACTTACCTTTTATTTTTTATGCTAAGTCCATATTAGATTGCAGCTTTTTCATCGCATTTTCTTCTAGCTGGCGAATACGCTCTGCTGAAATTCCATATCGGGCAGCCAAATCATGCAGTGTTGCTTTGGGTTCACTTAACCAGCGCGAACTCACGATATCCTGACTACGTTCATCAAGAGTTGAAAGTGCCGCATAAAGTTTATTTTTGGTGTGCAGCTGAGTATTCTCAGTGGAAACTACTTGAAAAACATCTGCACTTTTATCTTCAAGGTATTGCACCGGTGCAAATCCGCTTTCATCGTCATCACTGTCGCTTAAATCAAATGATTGATCCTGCGCGTTTAAGCGTGACTCCATTTCCAGAACGTCTTTAGTACTGACATTTAAATTTTCTGCCACCGTAGCAACTTCATCATGGCTAAACCAGCCAAGGCGCTTTTTTGCTCTGCGCAGATTAAAAAATAATTTACGTTGAGCTTTAGTTGTGGCAATTTTCACCATGCGCCAGTTACGAATAACATATTCGTGAATTTCGGCTTTAATCCAATGCACAGCAAAAGAAACTAAACGCACTCCGACCGACGGATCAAAACGTTTAACGGCTTTCATCAAACCAATATTGCCCTCTTGAATTAAATCCGCTTGGGCCAGACCGTAACCTGCATAACTTTTTGCGATATAGACGACAAAACGCAAATGTGACATGACCAGTTTCTTTGCAGCCGCTAGATCACCTTCGTGAAACAAACGTTCAGCAAGTTCTTTTTCTGCCTCTGCACTTAGCATAGAGAATTGGTTTACGGACTGAACATAAGCTCCAATACTTCCTTGAGGAACTAAACTCATTGAATTGTTTGTATTCTTCATTCTTACCCTTAATATTTTTTACGCTGCCCTGTACATAAAACATTATGTACTAATTCATTTAAATATAAAGTGATTATCTTTAAACAAGAATAAAAGGCTGAAATCAACATCCAGTATATATTATCAAGAAAGAATTTGTGAACAGTTTTTTTTATTCGCATCCGTTAACTAAATATGAGCGGGTTAATTGCTAAACAGATGACACTTCCCATAAGCTGTCCCAATTAATATTTTTATTTAACATGCTGTATACCTATGTTACTTCAAAATGCTTTGTCAGGCGCAAGGTCGGAAAGCAGAGCAAGACACAATATAAGGTAATGGTTACTCTCTTTTCGATTGGTGCAACGCAGCGCTGGTTTTCGCTCTTGCGCCCCGTAGGGCAAGGTAAATTGTGCCAATCTGCGGTGTTATAAAATCGCTATGTAGAGTAACGATCCTTCAATTTTATGCCTAGCATCTCAGCAAAATTTTCCTTGCTGACTTGGCATCTTAAAGTCTCATGGGTATACATTCACTTCGGCTCGATTTTGACCAAATATTGTTTCACCGAAATATAGGCCGCGATGAAACCAAGAAATGTAGAGAGTCCAACCAAAATAATAGCCTCCTCTAGATTTAACATCAAAATATTAAATTGAGATTGATATAACCCTACTAAGTTTGCCACTCCAGACTGCAACCACTGCACCATAGAGAAGGTCAGCAATAGCGCGATACCCCCTCCCAATAGACCGTACCAAGCACCGATGTACAGAAATGGACGTTGTATAAAACTATTCGTAGCACCAACTAATTTTAACACTTCAATTTCCGCTCTTTGATTTAAAATATTTAAGCGAATGGTATTACTGACAATTAATAAGACGGCCATCAGTAATAAGACGGCGACAGCAAAAACCATGTCCACAACGAGCGATAAAATAGCCTGAAGCTTCTCTATCCAATCGGAATCCACCTTTACAAAATCAATATCAGCTTCTCGTTGCAGCTTAGCGACTAACAGCTTGCTACCCGCGCTATTCTTTGCTTTTTCGGTAGGAACAACAACTAATACGCCAGGCAGCGGGTTTTCACTGAGATAGTCAAGCGCTTTAGAGAAGCCTGACATCGCTTTAAATTCTTCCAAAGCCTGATGGCTAGTAATATAGGTAACCGTTTCAATATCTTCATATAACCCGAGTTTATTAATAAGCACCTGCACACGTTGCTGAGATAACCCTTTATCCAAGAATAAACTAACTTCCGAAGCACTGTCCCATTGTCCGTTCACACGTTCAATGTTTTTATAAGCCACCTGGAAAATGCTGGGTAGCGATAAAGCCAGGCCTAACACTAGAATGGTCATTAATGTTGAAAAAGGTGTTTTCCATAATTCCATAAAACTGCTAAAAAACTGCTCTGTATGTTGTTGAATGGTAGTGGATAGGCGTCCTAAAAAGGACACTTTTTTAATACGGGCTGAGCCAGATAAGATTTTATTGGTGTTTTTTTTAATCATTACGTTGTCTCAATAATCCATCATTGATCATTTCACCCTCTTTAATGGTTAATGTACGATAGCGCATTTTTGCAATTAACCCTAAATCATGGGTCGCAATTAATACTGACATGCCATATTCATTGAGTGATTTAAATAAATCTAAAATTTCTAATGATAATTTTGGATCTAAATTACCCGTTGGTTCATCGGCGAGTAATAAGGGAGGTTGATTAATAATTGCCCGAGCGATCCCGACTCGTTGCTGTTCTCCACCGGAAAGGTGAATTGGAAAGCTTTCTTCCTTTCCTGATAAACCGACTTTATCAAGCGCCGCCAAACTACGTCGTTTAATTTCGTAACGACTATAGCCTTCAATTAATAGCGGTAATCCGACATTATCCAATACAGTGCGGTTCATTAACAAACGGTGCTCTTGAAAAATCATACCAATGTGCCGCCGCAAGTAAGGAATATCATTGCCTTTTATATGGCTAAGATCATTACCGTCTAAGATAATTCGCCCGGTCGTTGGCCTCTCCATTAAGCTGATTAATCTTAGCAGAGTGCTTTTCCCTGACCCTGAATGTCCGGTCAAAAATGCCATCTCACCCTGTTTCAAATGAAAATTAACCTGGTTAAGTGCAATATAATCCTCAGGATAGACCTTACTGACGTCTTCAAATAAAATCATAATTATTTATTACCTTATTCAATCTCTTCTTCTTTCGAAAAAAGGGCGTCAATAAACTCCTTGGCATTAAATTCCCTTAAGTCATCAATTCCTTCGCCTGTTCCAATATAACGAATAGGCAGTTTATACTTATCTGCAATTGAAAAAATAACCCCCCCTTTTGCTGTTCCATCCAGTTTGGTTAAAGTTATCCCCGTAATACCCACTGCTTTATTAAACAAATCGGCCTGGCTTATCGCATTTTGGCCGGTACTTGCATCAATAGTCAGCATAATTTCATGGGGTGCACTGGGGTCTTTTTTACGCATAATACGAACAACTTTGCTTAGCTCATCCATCAAATGATCTTTATTTTGTAAACGACCGGCGGTATCGGCGATTAACAAGTCAACACCTCGAGCTTTAGCCGCATCCATTGCATCATACAATACCGATGCACTATCGGATCCTGTTTGCTGCGCAATAACGGGGATATTGTTTCGCTCTCCCCATACCTGTAATTGTTCAACGGCGGCAGCACGAAAAGTATCACCGGCGGCTAACATTACCGATTTACCCTGTTGTTGATATTTTTTAGCTAATTTACCAATAGTAGTGGTTTTACCCACGCCATTAACACCGACCATTAATATAACGTAGGGTGATTTAGTTTCATCTATCACTAACGGCTGCTCAACTTCTTGTAAGATGCCGGACAGATCCTCTTTTAACAGTGTATATAGGGCTTCTGCATCTTTAAGTTGTTTGCGATTCGCCTGTGCGGTTAATTTGTCGATAATTTTTAATGTAGTATCAACACCAATATCGGCAAGGATCAATTGCTCTTCCAACTCTTCAAAAAGATCCGCGTCAATTTTTTTCCCGCTAAATAAAGAATATAAACCACTGCCGATACTTAAACGGGTTTTGGTTAAACTTTGCTTGAAGCGCGCGAAGAAACCCAGCGTTTTTTCTTCTTTATTTGGTTTTTCACTGAAAGGTTTTCCGGCTGCGAGCTGTTCAGCTGCGAACTGTTCAGCTGCGAACTGTTCAGCTGCGAACTGTTCAGCTGCGAGCTGTTCAGCTGCGAACTGTTCAGCTGCGAGCTGTTCAGCTGCGAGCTGTTCAGCTGCGAGCTGTTCAGCTGCGAGCCTTTCAGCTGCGAACTGTTCAGCTGCGAGCTGTTCAGCTGCGAGCCTTTTAGCTTTGAGCTTTAGATCTTTAAGCTGCTCGACTGCTGACCTTTCAGCTTCGAGCCTATCTGCCTCAAGTAACGCGTCTTTTTCATCTTGATCTGTTTCTTCAGTTGATTTTTTCCCGAACCAGGAAAAGAGACCTTTCTTTTTTGCCATTAATTAAAAACCTTACTCACAACCAATTTAGGCTGCTAAAATAGCAGCATCTCAAAAATTCTTAAACTACTGCATAAATATTTCACAGTCGTTTATAGCTCTATATTAACACCTTATCGTCGGACTAAAAATTATATGGGTAAAAATCATCAGGTTAAATATCACGAAAAAAGCACAAAATCGCTTAAAGGCGGCTTTATTCGATTAATATCCGGAAAATGGCGTGGCAAGAAATTACCGGTACAAGATAAAGCGGGTTTACGGCCCACAACGGATCGTACTAAAGAAACACTATTTAACTGGTTAATGCAGGATATTCGTGATGCAAGTTGCCTGGATTGTTTTAGCGGCAGCGGCAGCCTGGCTTTTGAAGCTTTGTCTCGTTATGCAAAAAATGTGACCTTGTTGGAAAAAGATAATCAAGCTGCAAGTCAATTACGTGAAAACTTAAAAACACTAAAAGTGGATAATGCCACCCTGATAGAAACAGATTCTATTAACTATTTGCAGCAACCCGCGAGTCAAAAGTTCGATATTGTTTTTATTGATCCTCCTTTTTTTAATGGATTACTGCAACCCTGCTGTAATGCCTTAGAAATGAATGATTATCTGGCCGAAAACGCATTGATCTATATTGAAAAAGAAACACTATCTAATGATTTTTCAGCACCCAAAAACTGGCAACTATTAAAAGAAAAAAGCACCTCACAAGTGTGCTATCAACTGTATTTACGAGGAGTATAATGAACTATTTTATCATATCAGGAAAATTGTTAATGATCACAATCTGGGGATTGTTGATAGTTAATCTGTTTTTTCCATTTCCTGGACAAGCAGCACTACTATTTTATATTCTGCTCGGATTAATGTCCGTTATGCATATCATACAATTATTGATTTTTTACGGCGCATTTTCAGAAAAACTTAAATTAACCAAAGCGGATGCCCTGCAGGTTTTCTTTTTTGGGGTATTTAAACTTTGGGAATTAAAAGGACGCTTAGCTAGTTAGACACTATTTAGCCAGGTAAAAGGGCAGCATAATAATGTTTGCCCGCTTCAATTCACTTTATTACCCACTGTCCGGCAGCATTTTGAATATATTGACTTTTAGGCGTTTTTTTTATGGCTTTCTCACCCGCAAGAACCGATACCTGATCAATGGTCATGGCATTTTTTTCTGCTATTTTTTTATACACCGCAAGACGCTGAGCATTAATACTGTTCACCAGCTCTTTAGCTTCCTGAAAAGTCTCAACCACGCCTAATAAACCATTCATTCTTTCACCAACTAAACCTTGCTGCTTGGCATCGGATAACTCCAGAGCAAATACCGAGAAACTCAAGATCAGGGTGATCATCAAAATAATTTTTTTCATTTTCATTCCTAATTTTTATCAAATACGTCTAAAAAAGACCACTTTGATCGTTAAATAGTTCATCTAACTGCTGATCCACTTTAACCCGAATTTGGTGATCTATTTTTACATTTAAATTAATCGTAATAGGTTCGCTCGGCATTGCCAATTCAACACGGGGCGTGCATGCCGACACTATAACAATCAACGGAAATAAAATAACAATTCGTTTTAACACTAATAGTTCTCCTGTATTTGACGCGTTAATTCATCAGAGAAACGTAAACTTTCTAATAATTTCAAAATATTTTCAGTATGAGAGTAATTAAATTTAACCGGTTGTACTCCACTCAGATCGGGGTTTATACCGTGAATTTCAGCATTAATATCCATTTCTCCCTCTGCAGTATAACCTATCCTTCCCCGCAAAGTATCAAACTGAAAATTAGATAATAACTGTAAAGTAAACGCCAATGCAGGTTGTGTGCTGGACATTTTTTTCACCACGTCATCCTGTGGAACCTTAATATATCCACCGGGTGCCCGCGCAAAAAAAAGCCCTTGATCTATATCGATCCCCTGGAAAGTTAATGTTAACGGTAAAACACCGTCAAGAAGACCACTTGCGCTTATCGCCGGATAGGCACTGTATTTGATTATCTCGCTCAAACTTAAACCGGAGAGATTTATGGACGCACTGCTTTGTGGTTGTAATTTAAGATTTTCAATCGTTACCTTTCCACCTAATAAGCCCGCGTTAAAGTCATCAATAACAGTGATCCCCGCGCTGCTGTGAGCATCTATTTGAATAGCCTGAATCGGCACTCCGACAAACAAATTATCTGCCATTAACTGCTGTTTACCACGTTTTACATGAACCTTTTCACTGCTAACTTCAAAATCGGTATCACTGCTAAAGGTTAAACCATCAAACAAAATAGTGCCTTTTTGCCCCGCAATATCTTGTCCTTTTAATAAACTGTTCAGATAACCGGTTTTTGTTTGCAAATTATATTTTGCATTTAGCTGATAGTTAATTGACCCTTTATCAACAGACCAATTTTGCATTACAGGTAGATAAGGCTGCAGCCCATCAATAAGCACGGGCGCTGAAAGTTGTCCTTTTTTTATGTTCGCCGTGAGTACATTGGAGTGATAGTTAAGAGAACCTGCAATAGCGCTGTTTATTAAAGCCAGAGACCAGTCAATATTTAGATTATTTATCTTGCCATGCGCTTGAAGATTAGCAAACAGCGGTGGAAATGTCTGTGTCTTAGTTCGAATCGCGGACTTTATAAGTGGCTCAATTTTTGTTTGTATCACGCCACCACCGATCCTCAGGTGCACAGGCAAGATCTTAATATTTATGCCGTCGAATAAATTGATGCTCGCAGGCTGTGGCAGTGTTAGCTTAACGTAGGGTACTCTCAATAGAGACTTATTGGTTAGTGCATAATTAATTTTTGTTAAGTCTAAATCCATTTTTTGTAAACTCACCTGCCCAGTTAAAATATTAAACTCTCCCGCCAAATTGAGGACCATTTTTTCAGCTAAAGGGGTAACATTTCCGCTAGACTTTATCGCAAACTGACCGAGTTCCCATTTTTTCAAATTAGCTGAATAGCTGACGGTCAATGATCCTTTACTTAATTCTTGGTAAGCTTCGGGCAGTTTGATATATTGAATAAATTTTTCTGCTTTAAATTCTGTGTTTAAGTTAACATTTTTATTTACAAGATCCACATTGACCGTTAATTGCCCGGATTCATTGAATAAGCGAATAAACACCAGTTGTTTCGTTTTGTTGAGATGCACATTAAATGACAGTTTTTTCTGAAGGTGTGCCGATCTCAAATTAAGCGCTTTAACCACTATTTCAGTATCGGGCAAGCGTGCCAAAAACCTTAAGAATTGATCGAGTTGAGCAGTCGTTTGAGATTTGTCCAAGATCAGTGATCGATTTTGCGCAGCATTAGAGCGTTGACAGTTTAAATCCCAATTAATCGAGCCAATAGAGACGTTGATTTTATCTTTTTCTTTAACCACTTGAAGATCAGTAAGCTGATTTTTCGGGCAGTGACTATCCGGTTGAAAACGTTTTAAACTGCTCGAAAGAAGAGGAAGCCAGGTTAATAATGACCCCTCTTGTTCAGTAATTACCCGCAACTCATTGGCATTAACAACTGAATTTCCTACCAATAGCAATCCATAGCTGAAAAAAATAACGAGATAAAACTTTATGCTGCAAAGCGCATTCACAAAGACTTATTGCACCCACTCAATAATACCATCAAGTTTTTTACCGTCTTCACTCACCACCAGCCACTTAATATGTTTTTCACGCATCAATTCTTCAGCCTCGGTTAAACGGGCATTCGGAGAGATAAAACAAGGCGAGCTGTTCATTAATTGTTGCGCAGTACAATCTGGGATACTTTCACCTGAGATCAGGAAGCGACGCACATCACCATCGGTGATCACCCCCAGTAGGTTACCTTCTTTCATCACCAAAGCGAGACCGGTGCGGGTTTCTGTCATCACCATTAAGGCATCCGTCAGAGAGGTTTGCACTTGCACTAAGGGTAATTTTTCAGTGCGCATTTCATTTTTAACAAAAGTAAGCAGTCGCCTTCCCAAGCTGCCTCCCGGATGGAAACGTGCAAAATCCATTGGGCTAAAGTTTTTCTCTAGGGTTAAGGTCGAGGCTAACGCGTCGCCAATCACTAAACTTAAAGTAGTCGATGTTGTCGGAGCTAAATTATTTGGACAAGTCTCTTTTTCAACACTTGCATCTAAAACAACATCGGAATTTTTAGCTAAAGTAGAATTTAAACCGCCAGTAATAGAGATGATCTTATTACCAGAGTGCTGAATGGAGGGGATAATTTTAAGCAATTCATCTGTTTCACCACTGTAGGAGATAAGTAAAAGTAGATCATTTTTAGTGATCATCCCTAAATCACCATGAAATGCTTCGCCGGGATGCATATAAAAAGAAGGTGTACCTAACGACGCCAGGGTGGCCGATATTTTTTTACCAATATGCCCTGATTTTCCCATACCGCAAACAATGATCCTACCTGTACAGTTTTTCATTAATGCTAGCGCCTGCAGATATTCATCACCAAGGCGCTGACTGTGGGAAGTTAATGCTTGGCTCTGCACATCAAATACGGTGCGAACTTCTTTAATTAATTGGGACGTTGATAAAGTAAATTGTGTCATATAAAAACCTCAGGATTATTTCGGCTAAGTCTACGCCTGTGGTTGTATTTTAACAGAAAAAGTTAGTGCCAATAGTGCGACTAAAAAGCGCAGAATACTCACCTTTTTTTGATTTGACCTGTTTCATCATTCGATAATTCAAAGATAGCGTTCAACGGTTTTGTAATTTAATGGGTAAGCCATTAGTGGTCGCTCCCGGCAGGAAATGATGTTTAAATCGTTGTCACTTCGCTTATAAATAATTTCAGCTATAACTAATTTATCTGTTTTTTACCTATCTCAAATACTGATAAAAAACCCCGATATACATAGCAAACCTTACCTTAGTACAGACCACAGTGCTTTTTAGCTTATTTTGTCGTCGATTAACCATTTCAGTACGAAAAAAAACAGGATAAATCACTAAAAAAACCAGCCACGACAAAAAATTATTTTAAAATTATCTATTTTTACTTGAGTTCGACAGCTAAAATGATTAGAGTACTAATAGTTTTATCACCTGTGTCATCACTCGATGACGCTCTATAAAGGATGTTATTCATGTCAACTCTGTTAGAAGTTCAAAACCTCTACAAGGTATTTGGACAGTCTCCAGAAGAAGCTTTCCCTTTGATTGAGCAAGGGCTCGATAAAGATGAAATATTTGCAAAGACCGGGCTCACCGTCGGTGTTAAGGATGTTTCCTTAAGCATTAATAAAGGAGAAGTCTTCGTTATTATGGGATTGTCTGGTTCAGGCAAATCCACACTCGTCCGCCTTTTAAACCGTTTAATTGAACCTACTAGTGGCAAGGTATTATTTAAGGGTAAAGATATTGCCCACATCTCAGCTGAAGAGCTGCGTCAGGTTCGTCGTAAGCACATTTCAATGGTCTTCCAAAACTTTGCCTTAATGCCGCATATGAATGTTATTGATAATGCGGCATTTGGCTTGGAACTGAGCGGAGTTCCGATTAATGAACGTCATCAAGCAGCACGTGAAGCGCTCACCCGTGTAGGGCTTGATATGCATTGTGAATCCTATCCCGATGAACTTTCCGGTGGCATGAAACAGCGGGTTGGCTTGGCCAGAGCCTTAGCTAATGACCCAGATATTCTACTGATGGATGAAGCCTTTTCAGCTCTTGACCCCTTGATTCGCTGTGAAATGCAAGATGAGCTGATTCGCCTGCAAAATGATGATAAACGCACCATTGTATTTATTTCACATGATCTGGATGAAGCGATGCGCATCGGCGATCGTATTGCAATTATGCAAAACGGTATCGTGGTCCAGGTCGGTACACCCGATGATATTCTGCAGAATCCGGCTAATGACTATGTCAGCTCTTTTTTCAGTGGTGTCAACGTGGCAACTGTCTTTTGTGCTAAAGATATCGCTAAAAAAACACCGGCTGCCATCTTTAAGAAACATGAAAATGATAGCCCTGCCGTTGCGATGCAGTTGCTTGTAGACAGTGAGCGTGACTTTGGCATTGTCGTTGATCGTGCTAATCGCTTCACCGGTATTGTTTCAACGGACTCTTTACGTGTCGCGAAAAAAAATCAGGATACACTCAGCAGCGCATTGCTTGAAAAAATCACCACCATCAAACCCGATGTATCGGTCAGCGAATTAATCGGCCAAGTAGCAGCCGTGCGTTATGCTGTGCCGGTTGTTGCTGAAGATGGCACCTACCACGGTGTGATTACAAAATCACGCTTATTACAAATTTTAGATAGGGAATAATCATGGCAACTGAAACAACGACTCAAGCCGCTGACCCTTGGGCCAGTGCAGCAGCGCCAGCTGATCCCTGGACGACGACCTCCTCCGCAACGTCAACCGCGACGGATTGGCTGAACGTCGCCACCGAAGCCGAGCCTTTCGATTGGCTACATCCCTTTCAGGAGGCTATTATGCCTTTTGATCAGTGGGTTGAGACCGGGCTAAACTGGTTAGTCGTTCACGGGCGCCCGTTATTTCAGGCAATCCGCGTTCCTATTGATTTGATTCTCACTTCATTTCAAAGTGCACTGGTATCAACACCCGCGCCGATCATGTTACTTATTTTAGCCTTGATTGCCTGGCAACTAGCCGGACCGCGAATGGGTATTACCTCGTTCTTTTCTTTGATTATAATTGGGCTGGTTGGCGCCTGGTCACAGGCGATGGTGACACTCGCGCTGGTGATGACTTCAGTATTTTTCTGTTTTTTGATGGGTTTACCCTTAGGAATCTGGTTAGCTCGAAGTCAATCGGCCGCAAAAATTATTCGACCGATGCTTGATGCGATGCAAACCACACCCGCTTTTGTCTATTTAGTGCCCATTGTTATGCTCTTTGGTATAGGTAATGTCCCGGGTGTTGTGGTGACTATTATTTTCGCTTTACCGCCTATTGTCCGTCTGACTATTCTCGGGATTCAGCAAGTGCCGGAAGAGCTGATCGAAGCAGGACACGCTTTTGGTGCCAGCCCAAAACAGATGCTTTACCGGATTCAGCTGCCCTTAGCCATGCCGACCATTATGGCCGGAGTAAACCAGACACTGATGTTATCACTGTCAATGGTGGTAATAGCCTCTATGATTGCCGTTGGCGGTCTGGGACAAATGGTGTTACGCGGGATTGGAAGACTGGACATGGGTCTAGCTGCCGTTGGTGGTCTTGGAATTGTTATTCTTGCCATATTACTTGATCGTATTACCCAGACCATCGGTAAAAACAAGCGTGATCAAAAAACGCGCTGGTATCAAACAGGCCCCGTATCGTTAATTTATTTACTGTTAAAAAAATTCACTAACAATAAAACTACAAACTAGGAGAGCAAAATGAAGTATATACGCAAGACAATACTGACCACGGTAATCGCTGTTTCAGCAACCTTGTCATCCACTGCCTGGGCTGCAAATCTACCCGGTGAAGATATTACTGTTCAACCTATTCAATCTACCATTGCAGAAGAAACCTTTCAGACCTTAATTGTCAATAAAGCGATGCAGGCTCTTGGTTATACTGTCGAAACTACTAAAGAAGTTTCCTATAACGTCGCTTATACTTCGATTGCAGCGGGTGATGCCACTTATTTAGCGGACAACTGGAATCCAATGCACACTGATAAATATAAAGCGGCAGGTGGAGATGAAAAGTTTTACCGCAAAGGTGAATATATCACCGGTGCGGGCCAGGGTTATCTGATTGATAAAAAAACCGCCGACAAATATAACATTACCGAGATATCACAACTTAAAGATCCGGAAATTGCCAAACTCTTTGATGCCAATGGCGATGGCACAGCAGACTTAACTGGATGTAACCCGGGATGGGGTTGTGAAGCGGTTATTGAACACCAACTTGATGCTTTTGGTCTGCGTCAAACCGTGGATCATAACCAGGGTAACTACGCGGCTATTATCGCCGATACTATCACCCGTTATAATAACGGTGGTTCTATCTTTTATTACACTTGGGTTCCTTACTGGGTGAGTGGTGTATTGATTCCCGGCACCGACGTGGTGTGGTTAGAGGTCCCGTACTCAGCACTTCCTGGCGAGCGAAAGAATGTTGATACTACCCTGTCTAATGGAAAAAATTACGGCTTCCAAATGAACGCAATGCGCATCGTCGCCAACAAGAAATTTACTGATGCAAACCCTGCAGCCGCTGAATTATTTGCAATTATGAAACTTAATATCAACGATGTCAGCGCTCAAAATGGAATGATGGCAAAAGGGGCAAATACGCCAAAAGATATTAATGCCCATGCCGATGGTTGGATTAAAGCCCATCAGACACAATTTGATGCTTGGATTGAAGCCGCTAAGAAAGCAGCAATGTAGTTCAAAAACCAAGTGGTACAGAAACTATCTAATCAAATAATAAGATTATAGATAGCCATTGAAAGTCAAAATACAGAGGCTACTAAGCTAGCCTCTGTATTTTAGAAAGAAACACTTCCTATGGAAAAAGTGACAACGTCTTGCTGGCTATTTCATATCTTAATTGTAACGTTCTTTGGAATTGCTAATGTATCAACTGTTGTTGTGATCATTATTTTCGCTTTTTGCCAATTGCCCATCTGACTATTCTAGGGATTGAACCACTCTGGGAACAGATAGTTGATTGTATTACGCAGATCATCGCAAAAAATAATCGCGCTAAAAAACCTTAGTGTCCAACGGATCCCCTTTCATTTATTTACAGTTACAAAAACTTAACCACTATAAAACCGTATACTAGGAGAGCAAAAATAAAACATATTCATAAGACAATACTCACCACGGTCATCGCTGTTTCAGCCACCCTGTCATCTGTGGTCTGGGCTGACAAACTGCCAGGCGAAGGTATTACTGTTCAGCCGATTCAATCCACCATTGCAGAAGAAACCTTTCAGACCTTAATTGTCAACAAAGCGATGCAGGCACTTGGTTATACTGTCAAAGCAACTAAAGAGGTTTCCTATAATGTGGCTTACACTTCGATTGCAGCCGGCGATGCCACCTATTTAGCCGACAATTGGAATCCATCACACAAAGCGAAATATGAAGCCGCAGG
>JBLHWW010000052.1:0-21148 GCA_047629075.1 Psychromonas sp.
TGTGCGTTTTTGCAGCAACTTGTGCGCATTTCATACAATACCGAGCGTAGGCCCTGTAGTTATTCTACATAAGCAGGCGATAACGTAGTCGATCGCATGCACAAATGCTGCCCTGCGGGTTCATCTAAAAGCGTCCTGCGCTGCGTTATCCGTCGTTTACATAGAATAACTATGTGAACGAGGCATGCCTTGCTCAGAACACTTTTAGATTGAACGAAATTCGTACTCCAAAGGTCAACAGACCCTAGGTAAATTTAAAACGCTGAAAAACTAAAAAGCCCGGCAAGTAATACTTACCCGGCTTTTTAGTTGGTTTTTATTTAAAGATAAAGTATTTTATAAACTAACGTAAGTCATCAACCACTGCTAACATAGCAACCAATGATGCTTCACCTAACTTAAGCGAACGTTCCGGTGACCATCCCATGGTTGGATCGGGCAAATTATCGTTGTCTTTAAACGGCATCTCTAAGGTATTAGCAAGACAATCAAATCGTTCAGCAACCCAATTTGTTGCCACGGTCATGTTCGCTTCACCCGGCGCATCAACCTCATAACCAAATTCAGACTGAAAGTCAGCACTCGCTAAAATAAATACTTCTGAAAAGCGCTTACGCAAAACTGCAAGTCTGTTGTTATAACTCGGTGTACCTTCTGAACCTGCTAGAAAAACAAAGGGTAAGGCCTCATCACCGTGCGCATCATAAAATAAATCAACCCCCGTCTCTTCCATTTTATTAATCACATGAAAGACTTCAGGACTTTTTTCTAAACTTGGATTCAGCCATTCACGGTTCAAATTAATGCCTGCTGCGTTAGTACGAAGATGTCCACGCGCACTGCCATCGGGATTCATATTAGGCACAATATAAAAGTTCGCTTTATCCAATAATAATTTTCCGGTCGGATTATTACTATCAAGTAAACTATTCATTAACCCCTCGACTAACCATTCAGCCATAGTTTCACCGGGATGCTGACGCGCCGTGATCCAAATATTACGTTTATTAGTATCACCATCGCCTATTTTAACTAAGGTTAAATCACGTTGATCAAGGGTTTCACCTAAGTGCTCTAAACTCACCAGCGGATGTGTTTGTACTGCCGCCAGTATGTCCTGATGGCGTTCATAACTATAAGGCGCAAAGTAGGCAATTTGAATTGTTTCACAATCCAACTCTGCCACAATAGTTAATTTTCCATCTTTATAAAATGTTGGCAGCCGGAACCAATGCTTTCGATCATAAGAAGCCACCGCTTGATAATTTTCCCAGCCTTCAGGATAGGAAGCTTCTCCCGCATTAAGGATATTAAGAATATATTGCTGACCAACCTCTCCTTCCAGTCGAAAGTTAAACCACTGAAAAAACTCGCCCCCAAAGTCCGGACGAATAGCCAGTTGGATATCTTTTTTATCATTCAAATTAATAACGTCGATATTACCTGAATCAAAATTAGCGGTGATGCGCATAACACTTCCTTTCTTAATTAGTTATTTTACAAAGTAAGTCGAGCATAAAGGATTGTAAACAAACAGGATAGGAAAACCAACTTAATCGAATAAAGCAAGTTACTCGTTGCTTTTTGCTTTTTGCTTCCTAGCATTGTCATTAGCGCTTAGTGAGCAACTGCACTAAGGTTATATTGTCCAAGCCACCCATCTTATTTAATTGCGCTAATAATAATTCAGCGCAAGCTAATGCATCTGTTAATGCATTATGTGCATTATAAATAGGTAAATTATAACGCTCTCTGCAGGCGTTCAAACGTAAACTCCCCGTTTTTAAAACCGGATGTGTACGCAGTTCTCGCTCCTTCTCAATGATTAAGGTATCAATACCCAACAAGGCAAAAGAGTGTGCTCCAGAGCTTGATAATGATTGTCGCAAAAATTGTAAATCCAATTGAGCATGGTGGGCAACTAATACTTTATCCTTACATTGCTCAAACAACCACTGCTGAACTTCTTCCAGTGGTAATCCATTCGCCAAATCTTTATCTAAAATACCGTGTATAACGGCACTTTGCCCAACACTACCCTCTATTTTCATCAATTTATACTGTGCAAACTGAAGTTGGATTTCGGTATTGATAATAGGGATAACGCCAATACTGACCATCTGATCCTTTTTATGATCTAAGCCTGTCATTTCAATATCTAATGCTAATAACTTAATGTCAGAAATGGGCTGGTGAAGATGGGTTAACAGGTACTGGTAATGGGCTTTTAGCGCTGCGATTTTACTGTTTTTAATCAGCCGTTTTAATTTTTTCTGTAACCACCATTGCTTAAACATCAAAATTGCCTTAAGAATTTTAGCCTAACGGTGCCCTGCGCTTCATGGATAACTTTAAATGCATCCTTTAGCTGATGACGCACCAATGAAGAGAGACTGTCGGGTAAAATATAGTTAGATACGGGTTGATTATTGTTAAATTGCTGGCCTTGATTGATTAGGCGTTTATGGGCGATAAACTCCCATGCATCTAACAAACTCATTGCAATATCTTTATCTATCTTAGATTTGGCCATTAAAATTTCAAGGCGTTTGCTGGTGTTTACTTCCTTTATACCTGCAGCTAAAGCATAGATTCTGACAATATCATTGATTAATGCATTACCTTTATGTTTTAAGTCTATTCCTTTTACTTCACTGCCATCACGTTCAATAACAAAGCTGCGAAAGAAACCCAATGGTGGTGTTGATTGCAGAGCGTTCTTGCTAAGCGCAGCAATAAATATATCGTTACCTTTGGTATTTTTTAATACCTTGGACTGCAGAGTGTTCAATAATGTTAAATCACCAAATATTCCGCGCATATCAAAAAAGATAGTGGCATTTAATAATGCGCTTGGTTGTGGCGTTTTAACCCAACTTGAAAACTGTTGCTGCCATTGTTGTAATGTTAATTGCCATTGCGGGTTTTGGGCCATGATATTACCCGGGCAAAAAGGAAAGCCGCACTCATTTAAAGCGCCGCATACGGACTCCGATAATTGTTTAAAGTAGTCTTTTTCTGCCACTGTGGTATCTTTTTCTAAGATCAATGCGTTATCTTGATCAGAGCCTGCCATTTGATCCTGGCGGCCTTGTGATCCAAAAGCTAACCAGCAAAATCCCATTGGCGCCGGACCTAACTGTTCCTGTTTTAATACGATTAAACGCCGTGTTAATGAGTCGGTTACCGAGGTGAGAATACGGCCGATCTCAATGGCTTTAGCATCGCTGCTGATTAAATTGTGTAATAAATCAGGTATCTTCTGGCTGACTTTAATAAGCGCTTCTAAACTATTTTGACGCTCTATTTGACCAATTAACAACAATGGTTGAGAGCTTTGGCTGCGGATCAAGTCAGTGCTGGTAATAATCCCTACTGGTCTATCTACATGCACGACAGGCAAATGATGGATATTATTTTCGCTCATTTTTAACATGGCTTCAAACATCAATGCATTAGGTTCAATGATGATCGGATCCTTCGTCATTACTTGCCCGACTAATAGATCGCCATTAAGTCCTTTTGCCAACACACGATTACGCAAATCACGATCGGTTAGAATACCGCACAATTTTTCTTGATCAACCACCACCAGAGAGGAAAGACGTTTTTTAGACATTAAAAGTGCTGCTTGATGAATATTGGCATCGGCGGTGATCGTAGTGAGATCTCTGGACATGATGTGGGTAATACGCGCGGTGCTGATATTATCATGTTGCAGTGTGCCTAGATTACGTAAGCGTTTGGCAAAAGCTTGATTAAAGAAACGATCAAATGATTGACTGTTGGCACGTAATTGGTCGAATATTTTAGCCGGTAGGTGATAAACCAAACCATCTTCTAAAATATGTATTTGGTTAACGACTTTTTCTCCCGATAACAAACCGCTAAATCCGAAGTATTGGCCTTCACCCACTCGGTCAATGAGACCTCCCCGTTCGGTAGTTACTTCAAAAGCACCACTGCGAACAATATAGAGTTGCGGAACGTTACTGTCTACGGGTACTAATTTCTGTTGTTTACTGTAATAGGCAATAGTTAATCCCTGACAGCATTGCTTGATGCTGTGTTCTGGCAATGAATCAAAAGGGGCTAATTTACCCATGAAATCAATAATTGGCTGTAATTCACTATTATCCATATACACCTGACTATAGGTTGGAGTGTTGTGGGGATAGGTGGCTAAAAAAAGCATTAAAAAAAAGCGCCGAAGCGCTTTTTTAATTACATCATTATATTAATGAGCTAATGCTTCACCTGATCCTTTAGGGAAACGAATGGCTTCAACCATCTCTTGTACATCTTGAGGTACTGGTGCTGTCATGCGACAAACGATGATAGCAACAATGAAGTTAAGACACATACCCACTAAACCGATACCTTCTGGTGAAATACCAAATAACCAGTTATCAGAAATATTCCCAGCTGGATTTACAAATTTAAAGTAGACAATATAAGCTATTGAGAATAATAAACCTGCAGCCATACCTGAAATAGCGCCTTCTTTATTCATCTTCTTAGAGAAGATACCCATTGTTATTGCAGGGAATAAAGACGATGCGGCGAGCCCGAACGCGATGGCAACCACTGCGGCTACAAAACCCGGGGGATTAACACCAAAATAACCTGCAATAAGGACACCTACACCGGCTGCCATTCGCGCATACATTAACTCCTTCTTATCGGAGATATTCGGCATCAGATTTTTCTTCAGTAAATCATGTGAAACAGAGGTTGAGATAACCAGTAATAATCCGGCCGAAGTTGACAGTGCAGCTGCTAAACCACCGGCAGCGATTAATGCGATAACCCAAGCTGGTAAGTTAGCTATTTCAGGTGTTGCTAATACGATGATATCGCGATCGATCTTCATCTCATTAGTTGCGCCTTTAGCATAGTACATCTTACCATCGCCGTTTTTATCATCCCAAGCGATCAAACCGGTTTTTTCCCAGCTATTGATCCAACTTGGCGCTTCTGCGTGAGAAACACCTTGCCCATCGGGGCCATTGATTGTTTCAATCATATTAACACGAGAGAAAGCGGCTAATGCAGGAATAGTAGTGTACAAAATGGCAATAAATACTAATGTCCAACCTGCAGAAGTACGTGCATCTTTAACCCGTGGAACGGTAAAGAAACGGACGATAACATGCGGTAAACCAGCAGTACCAAACATTAATGCACCACAGATGAAGAACACATCTATCGTATCTTTTGTGCCGACTGTATATTCGGCAAAACCAAGTTGGGTAGACAGTCCATCCAATTTATCAAGCAGATATACGCCTGAATTATTACCCGCAGCATCGAGTAATTCAGAACCGAAACCAATCTGTGGAAACACATGGCCAGTCATCATTATTGATAAGAAAATAGCTGGCACCATGAATGCAAAAATCATCACACAGTATTGAGCAACTTGTGTATAAGTGATGCCTTTCATGCCCCCTAATACGGAGTAGAAGAAAACAACGGCCATACCGATATAAACACCAGTATCAATGTCTACTTCCAGAAAGCGTGAAAATACAACACCTGTACCACGCATTTGGCCTGCGATATAAGTGAAACTGACCACAAGTGCACATATAACAGCGACAGTACGCGCAGTTTGAGAGTAGTAGCGATCACCAACAAAGTCAGGCACAGTAAATTTACCAAACTTACGTAAGTAAGGGGCCATTAGTAATGCGAGTAATACATAACCACCCGTCCACCCCATTATATATACCGAACCATCATAACCAACAAATGAAACGATACCTGCTAAGGAGATAAATGATGCAGCAGACATCCAATCTGCTGCTGTCGCCATGCCGTTAACAATGGGGTGTACACCGCCACCTGCTACGTAAAATTCTTTAGTGGTGCCTGCTCGGCTCCATATTGCAATAGCAATATAAAGTGCAAACGTCATGCCTACAATTGTATAAGTTAAAGTTTGAACATCCATTATTCTAATCCTTAGTCTTCTTGAACACCGTATTTTTCATCAAGTTTGTTGGCTTTTGCCTTGTAATAGAAAATCAATACAAGAAACACATATATCGCGCCCTGTTGTGCAAACCAGAAACCCAATTTGAATCCCATAAAGGCGAATTCATTTAATACATCTACCAGCAAAATACCAAAACCAAAGGATACCGTTGCCCAAATAACCAACAGTCTGATGACTAAATTAATATTCTCCTGCCAGTATTGATCTGCTTTACTTTTGTCTTCAAAACTCACGAGCATTCTCCTTAATGGTCTTAATCAGGAAGAGATTTAAAGTAAACACTTACTTTTTATATTCATTAAACAAAGAATAAGAATTCACTTTTATTCACTTATCTTATGACTTAAAGATAATTTTATTATCAAATAAGTACGCCGCTATAGTATGTTAAATTCATTATTTTAATAGCCCGAGACAAAGAGCTGGATCATGTTTTACTGAATGAAAAACGAGCAGTCCATCACAGAAAAGTGCTCTGGCATTATTTTTGTGATTGAAGTTCACTTAATTAACACTTTTTCTTGACGCTATTTTCAACTAGATAAGTTATTAAAATGAGTTGGAAAAATGAAACTCAGTAAATTTTGATGCCATAATTAAAGAGTGAAATATAGGGGGAATCAGGAGTAAATTAGAGGATCAGACCTGAATAGCAGTGCATCAAGTCTAAAATCTATAGATAATAGGGTATTTAGCGTAATTTTACATTTTTTGACAATGCAATCTTGCTCATTAAGCTGATGTTTTTAATGTCATTAATGGTACTCCAAGGCACCTAAATCTGGACTCAATCCATTATAACTTAATGCGATTCCATCCCCCTGCTGCCAACTTAATGCTTTATTTAATATAATGGCTTGCCTGGCATAGTCTATTTTGACAATCCTGGCCGTCTCATTATGTCCTTCAATTTGTACTGTATCACCCACTTCCCCTGGAATAGAAAAACCATCATAGAAGTATTTAACATCGGCTAATTGTAATTGATTACCCACGCCTGACTGACTAATGACGGTGCTTAAAAACGCCCCCTTATCAATCATCGGGCTGATTGCCTGTAAATGATAATCATTGTTCAACGCATTTTTAAAAAGTGGATCGCTAGCAATATTTTTATCAAATTCAGCAATACCAAAGCGCAGATAATAACTCCTTAGCGAGTGACTAATTGGACTCCCCCAAATACCTAATACATATTCATCGATATGACTTGCAATGTTATTATTAACAAAACGCCCGCCTGACTTTTGACTATTGCGCAGCAGTATTTGTTTAGCATTTTTTTCTGTACAGTGCGATTGTCCAAATCCTTGATTATTCCAAAGAATATTATTACGGTATTCATTATCTGTCATTTTTTTAAGCGCTGTACCAATAGCAACTGCGACACACCAGTTATCGTGGAAAGTATTATTATAAATACGATTAGCATAATTATAAGTCGCCTCATTTGCGTATGCAGCCATACCAATACCGGCATTCACACGATAAAAAATATTTCTGCGAATAATACCCTTTTGCCCGGCATACTGAATGCCATTGCCACCACTAGTAGAGTAATAGCGCACCGAGTCTCTGAAGATATTGTTATCAATAAGATTGTATTGTGAGCTGTCGAGGATAGCCTGCTGTTGGGCAAACTCACCATTACCGTGCCAAGCCATAGTGCCTAATTCACAATCAAATACAGCACCTAGTTTCTGATTTTTATTACTGAATTGATTGTCGCGGATAACATTAAAACTCCCGCATTTTATATTCCAAAGATCATGCCCCGCAAGATCCATATTATTACCCGCCACTAAATTATGGTTCGCATGAATAAGAGAAAGTGCATCGGTACCTTTATAAAAATGGTTATTAACAATCCGGTTGTAATCACTAAAAGCAATATACAAACCGCCTCGTTTACTTTTGCCTTCTCCCCCTCGCCATAGTGTCGATTCATAAAATTCACTATTAGCAATAATATTGTAATGAGCATTTAATAAACGACCAAAACCAACTGAACCGCGCACATTAATGCCATTAATAAGAATGTAAGAGACCTGATCAAGCCAAATGGCACCGTATTCTTCTTCACCATCAATCGTATTTACGTTTAATAAGGTAACCGTTTCGTCAGGATAAGCGGAATATCCAAGATAAGCACTGGCACGCCCTGAACGAGTAACATGTAATACTTCATTATAATTGCCACCTCTTATTAGAAATAAAATACCCGCGGAAGCGGCTTCTTCCGATGCAGCAATACTAGGGAATGCCAAGCTGTCACCAGCGCCACAAGCACGCAGAGCCGGACTGTAATCGCTGCAATCATGGTGTAGATTCATATCTATATACACATGTGAAGTAAAAGAAAATGAATCCAGTATTAATTGTGGCTCAATGACAGACGCAGACGTGCTAGGAGGAATTGGTGCAGAGGTTGAGATCATCATTGGGGCAGAAATATTACTCTTAGCAGCACAAGCGGCAATAAAAAATAACAGTAAATAAACAAGATTGTTAAATTTAAAAATATTTCTGCTCATTTAATATTCCCCGTAATTTGAGTATAAAGAAACAAGTTATCGTTAAATTAAAGGTGGCCAGTTATTTTATGCTCGATGACCAAGCCTTTATTAACCAGCTTGTTCCCTGTTATAAGCTAGTCTATGACCAAGAAGAACAATGCCCTGAAGTTGCTGATACTGTCAGATATAATAGGAGAGATTGGTAAATTCGTTGAGAAAATTTACATGACATTTAAATTGCTATGCTAAACCGAATCCCAAAATACGTCTAAATCATCATCTCAACTACCTTCAATATAATATTGAAGGTCAGATATCATCGTGACTTGATTACAGCCCGATTAAATCCAAGCTAATCGATTGATGACTTCGATCGAACAGTCAAAAAATAGAAAAGCAAATACCCGCCATTACAGCGATCATCAATAGTGAGGATATTCAGGTACGGACATCTGCTTTTTGTCTGAAATTATGAAAGTAGCAGGTGGGGCTAATACCAATACTTAGGAAAGGAACTAACATTAAATCTAAGTGGAATACACTAAAGTGATTCTCAGCTGATCCGGCAACAATCTTCATAGTGCAGGTTATTTAAAAATTATTTCTATCATTTAATCATATGGTTACTGATTAAATGACCGAAGAAAGATGACCCTTTCCAGATCGGATCATTACAAGCCCCTATAAAAAAACGACGGAGAAATTTGTATGATAGTGATTTTTATTCATGGTTGGAGTGTTGTCGATACCAGTACCTATGGTTTGTTGCCCGAGGCATTGGCAGAACAGGCTGATCAGTACAAGCTTAAAATTGAGATCAAGCATATCTGGCTAGGCCGTTATATTAGTTTTAATGATGAAGTCAATGTAGCTGATATTGCACGGGCATTTCATGATTCATTGCATGATCAGATATCCGATGGCATTGGTGGAATCGCGGATTTTTCGTGCATTACCCACTCCTCCGGTGGACCCGTAGTGCGCGAGTGGCTTGATCGTTTCTATCGGGGTTCCCTACTTTCAAAATCACCGTTACGTCATCTAATCATGCTTGCACCTACCAATCATGGCTCCCCGCTAGCAGCACTCGGCAAGCAACGGGTTGGGCGGATTAAAGCTTGGTTTTCCGGAGTAGAGCCCGGGCAACGGATTCTTGATTGGCTGTCACTGGGCAGTCAGCAGCAGATCGATTTAGCACAGTCTTACCTCAAATATAAACCTGCTGAACATAAGTTCTTTCCTTTTGTTCTCACCGGGCAGACGATTGACAAAAAGTTATATGACTTTGTTAACAGTTATTTGGCAGAGGCTGGATCCGATGGGGTTGTTCGTGTTGCCTGTGCCAATATCAACTACAGCATGATCAAACTAGTGGAAACAAAGAAGTTCGAGACCGTTATTCACGCGGCTGATGAAATAAAGGTTCAACTTCTTAGAGTAGAGGGGAAACTACAACGCCCTTCATTAGCTCCTTTGGGTGTGATTCCGAATGCCAGCCATTCCGGTAAAGACAAAGGAATTATGCGCAGTGTGCGGTCTGCAAAATCAAAGAACAAGCCCCAGGTTAGGGAAATATTAAAATGCCTGACCGTCGATAGCAAAGCCGATTATACTAACCGTGCGAAAGCTCTGGAAGTATTGACTAAAGAAACGCAGAAGGGAACGCATCGTTATGTCATGCTAGTTTTTATCATAAAAGATGATCAGGGTGACCCAGTTAACGATTACGACCTATTCCTTTTGGGGGGAGACAATCACAATCCAAACCATTTGACCAAAGGATTTTTTGTTGATCGACAAAAAAATGTAGCGCAGCCCAATCATCTTGTTTATTACATTGATTACGATCTGGTGATCAAAAAAAAACTTACAGGGTTTCGCATCATCGCACGCCCCGCCGATGGATTCGTGTTCTATCATGTTGTTGAATACCATGCCAATGATATTCATATTGATGATTTTCTGAGACCTAATGAAACCTTTTATGTCGAAATTCAACTGCATCGTTGCGTCGACAAGAACGTTTTCAGGGTGGACAATGCCAGTGATCCAAAGCTCAGGAAGGAAGGTTTTATCATCAAATCAGAAACCCGCCACTCATTTAAAAATGAAAAACCGATGAAGAAGGAGGTCGATAAGTCTTAGTCTGTTTCTATCGCCTTTGCTGATCAGCGCTTGCTCGGCAAAGGCGACTTAGTAGAGAAAGTTAAAATAGTAAAATAAAATAAAACTAACCAGGCCCCATTTTTTATAAACAATGATGGGGCTTCTTTCATCATCCCTTGAGATAACCTTTTATGACAATAAGCTTGGCTGGTCATGTTAATTCTTGTACACATATTCTTGATGTAAACACCGATACGACAACCCACTTGATGTATGTCAAATTATGTAAGCTTGCATTTGTACAACGAGTTTATTTATGTAAATATACAGATGTAATACGCGATACATTTGGCAAGTAAATTTGTTAAGGACAATATATGAAAATAAATATTTCCGGTCACCATGTTGATGTTACTGATAGCATCAAAGAGCACGTAGAAGAAAAATTCGCTAAAATAGCTACTCATTTCCCCACACTTATCTCGCTAGATATCATCATTTCCAAAGAGCATGGTGAATTTGATGTTGAAATTCGCAGCAATTATGAAGGAACCAGCATTGCCGCTAAAGGTAACGATTCGGTCATGTACCCCGCTATTACAAGTGCAGCTAAAAAATTAGATACGGTATTAAAGCACCGCAAAGGTCAATTAAAAGCAGATTTACATGAAAAGCCGGATTTGACTGAGCCTGAAACTGCTGACGAAACAGAGCAAGAGATGAACTTAAATTAAGCCTACTCGTTCAGTTAACCAGCCAAAACGCAGCCCACGCTGCGTTTTTTGTTTGTGCAATTCGCAATCTCAGCTAATCGATTTATTAGTACAGCGCCTTGTGCAATAAAATGGCGCTATATTTATGCCCCAATCTTTGGCAACGTTCGACCGTTTATTAAATGAAACCTCCCTTCCAGCAAGCGATAAACGAAACCATTCAACGAGCCCCTTCATTTGGTTAATCGTTGCAAACTAACTAAGCTGAAACTAATACCAAAGGCATTAAATTTATGATCAGTTGTTTCAAAGGAAAAATTTACGCTTATAAAGTCGCCGGAATGATTTTGAAGAGTAAATCTGATTACTTTGTTAATACATTTGCTATGATTTTATCGGTAGGGTCCATTCCATGCAGCGCAGAGAGCGATAATCGGTGCATAAAATGCACCCTACGAGCTATGCGTTTGTTGTCATGGTTGGTGCTAGTTGGCGTTCGAATAAGACCGCCATTAAATTTATTATCAATTTTTTCAAAGGAAAAATTAAGGCTCACAAAACCGCCGGGATAATTTTAAATCGGATCACTTTATTAATGTATTTACTATAACCAAGCCCCCATTTTTATAAACAATAATAGAGCTTCTTTGATCATCCATTGAGATAATCTTTTATGACAATAATCTTGGGTGACCATATCATACCTGCACCGATATACCTGGCAACCTCAGAGTGCTTTGCGAAACGTGTCATAATCACTTACATGCTGGGAGGTTTGAATTAATCGCAAAGAAATCGAACACAAAGCACGCCACTGAAGTCGGCATTGTTAAAGCACAAATGAGCAAGCAATGGAACTTTGAAGAAACATTGGGGTTTGAGACGAAATTCAAGCGAGAGCAAATACTTAAACTGGCAAAAACACATTATAATGACGCTATTGCTATTTGCTGTGAGGAAGGTGAAATCCATTCAGCCTGCTGTTCATGTCTGCCATAAGCGCCATCTGGCCTCCGGTGATGGCCAGCAAACCAAGGGTGTTCGCAGTTAAAACGGATGCTAACAGGAAAACTGTTTGTCCTTAAAAAACATGACTTTATTCGAACACCACAGGGATCGGGTTTTGTAAAAGGTAAGCGTAGTACCAGCTACTTTGCTTTAGAAAATATACTGGGTGATAAAGTTCATGCTAGTAAAAATATCAAAAAAACACGGTTTAACTTACTGCGAGAACCACAACATTAACGCAAATTATGGAGAGTGTGAGCGATTCCTACTGCAACTAAAGCAACAGGGATCCTCGCCAAAAAATGATGAAAAGTAGTATTAGCGCAATTGGAACCGCAGTACCACAGCACAAATTCAAGCAAAGTGAAGCCGCAGTGCTCATTTCAGAACGGTTGCAATTGAGTGCCGCAAAAAAAAGAATGCTGAGATCCATTTATAAAGCGACCGGTATTGAATCGCGGCATACTGTGCTCAAAGATATGGGGCATCTCTCAAATTTAAGAAGTGACATATCACCCCCCGACTTAAGCACAGCAGGGCGTATGGCACTTTATAAAGAGCATGCACTGCCGTTAGCCATTTCTGCTATCAAGCAATGTATGGAGAAATCCGATGCCACATTCGCCGATATCACACATGTTATTACAGTCAGTTGTACAGGCATGTATGCCCCCGGTTTAGATATTGAAATTGTGCAGCAATTGAAGCTGCGCACTAATGCTAAACGTACGGCAATCAATTTTATGGGATGTTATGGTGCCTTCAACGCGTTGAAAGTGGCAGATGATATCTGTCGCGCGCATAAAAGAGCTGTTGTTTTAATTGTATGTGTTGAGCTTTGTAGCCTGCATTTTCAAGATGATGAAGATTTGGATCATTTACTTTCAAATGCGATTTTTGCAGATGGTGCAGCAGCGGCACTGGTTGAGCCTATGGCAGATAATCAAAAAAGCCTATCGATCGAGGCATTCAATTGTGATTTATTACCACAGACCAGCGAAGATATGGCATGGGAGATAGGTGATTCAGGGTTTGATATTGTTTTAAAATCTTATATTCCAGAAGTGATTGAATCAGGGATTGCGGCATTTATGGATAAACTATTAAGGCAAGAAGCTATCACCGAAGTTAATCACTATGCAATTCATCCAGGCGGAATGAAAATACTACAAGCCTGTGAAGCGGCCTTGAGTATTACAAAAGACAAAAACAAGCATGCTTATCATGTGATGCGTGAGTATGGAAATATGTCATCAGCCACCATTCTGTTTGTTTTAAAAGAATTGATGACCCATTTGACGGTTAATAATCATCAAGAAACTGTTTTTAGTTGCGCTTTTGGACCTGGATTAACCTTAGAATCAATGTTACTTAAGGTAAACCAGCCAAATTAAACATAATCAAGCTTTTTGAGAACAAAGTTAACCAGCTTAGGTGATCGTTTTAGTAAAGGAAGAGCCAATTCACCCACCTTTGGTTGCAGTAATACGGCGTTAAATACGCTCCCTAAGCATACTTTTGTTTTAATCGACTTCGAATAGTTGATTCGATACAGCTTAGGTTGTTGTTTTAAGTAAGACTGCACAGCTTGAATAGCGCTATCAATACTATGTGCAAATCCAGAGCCAATAGCAGGGTAAAGCGATGCTAACGTATCCCCTATCCAATAGCTATTAGGCCAGTTAGGCGGGTTTTTTTGAGTAAATGCAGGAGCGCGACCCGACAGAATATCAATAGTACTAAAATCAAGTGGAGTGAATGTTTTTTTAAGCACCGGATGAGATTGTGTTAGATGTCTAAAGTATTCCTCTGGAGACGTTGCAGCATCAACCGCTTCTCGTTTTGCCAAACAAGCACAATTACTTAATGTCTCGGTGATCGGAACAATTCCCAAATAAGCTTTATCCAGACTGAACATCTTAAGACTATGATCATTTTCGGCATGGGTAAAATGTAATTTAAAACCAAAATAGGGTAGAGCGATTTTGTTATTTTCTTGGTTGTGACTAAGTTTACCCGTTGCAAAAAAAGCACTTTTAGCCTCAATAATTTCACCAGTGGATAATTTGAAGTAAAATGGCGTGCTCTCAGTGGCTGCTGTTGTGTACTCTAGATAGGTGTTTTCGCGTATGCGTCCACCCAGACTGCGTGCTCGTGCAGCTAACTTTCGCTCAACGTCACTTCTTGATATAGCAGCAGAGGGCTTTCTGAAGTGAATATCTAATTGCCTAGTTCCAGCATAGAATGCAGCATGAGGAATAGGGATAAGAGGATCAATGTCCCAAAATTGTAGTTGCTGTGCCGCAATCGGTGCTAAGAATTCGCCACACATTTTAGGTGCGCCAATCGCTGCACCTTCGATTAAAAGCGCTGATATACCTTGATCTAACAATGCATTTAGGCACGATAGCCCAGCAACGCCACCACCGATAATAACTACTTCTTCCAAATTATCACTCTCCAACGAAATGGGAAACACCATCTAACTTGGTAGTATTTCATACCTGCGTGCTCTAACAGTGTTATTAATTCTTGACGGATAAAACCGCGTTTGATCGAGATAAGACCATCATAGGTAATGAGCCTATTGCGAAATAAGATTGGACTTAAAAGGCGATAAACCCCATAAGCAATGATGTTACGGTGCAAATCATTAATGATGACTTTATTTTTTGTGGTGTATAATGCTTGTTTCAAAAATTCAATAATTTCGTCGTTGCTCATGTGGTGGCAAACCATTGTTGCCAAAATGACATCCACACTATTTTCGGCAAATCTTAAGTTGGGCTCAGTCATTTTCTCAAATTTTACATTTGAGGTATCCGATCTAAATACAGACTTCTCATGATTGGCCATATCAATCGCTTCAGATGAGATATCAATACCATGGAATGTCATTTTTGGAAAATGGCGACTGAGATTAAGAATAAATAAACCTGCGCCACAGCCAACGTCCATCACATGTGCTTTTTCCCCACCTTTCTTTAAAATATTAACTGTCCCGTGAAAGAATCCAAGAATTTGATTGATGCGATATAGCATTTTTTGACAATGAGTAAACTCTTCCGCACTATAGTTGCCCGGACCTAAATCGAGAATTTCTTTTTCATTTGAGCGATTTGATAGCACAGTTTTTTTCCAGAAATTCATTTAATACCGCAAATAATAATAATAACACATTCACTACAATACCAAACGCATCAAATAAGTGCTCAGCCTTGCTGTTTAAAATCCCCCTATCTGCGTGATGAGTTTTGCAAGGGGAATAACGTTTATTATCTGTCATATTTAAACAGCCTTATAACTAACTACATTAACTAACTAAGCCCCCATTTTCATAAACAATAATAAAGCTTTTTTCACCATCCATTGAGATTACCTTTTATGACCATAATCTTGGTTGGCCATTCCGTCTGTATTGAAAATTATCATCGGCAACGTGGATTTTATATTTGAAAAGGAGTCATTCCAACGCTTCAATTTGTGCTAAACGGGCTAGATCAATTTACCCTGAGAGTTGTGTTGAGGAATTAAGTTTCCTTGCTTGCAATTAGGCAATAGATTGTTAAATTACTGTATTAAAGGAGTTGGTTTGTCGTTTCAAGCTAAAACCAATATTAGCCAAGCGTGATATGCCGGCAACAAATAAACATGTCACAACCCGCCATTAAGTCGGACATAAAAAAGCTGGCTTTTACGGCTGGCGTTAACTGTACAAGGAGTTCCATTGAGCATTATCAAACAATCAAGCCTATTTACCGTGTTTCTGATTATTTTCGGTTTTATTCTTCGTTATTACTCTGTTTATAACTTAGGTATAGAGATTAATTTTCTGAGTATTGCTGTAAGTGTATTAATTGCAGGTTTAATTGGCGGTGCTGGTTTTTATTTAGGGCAACTTACCGTTAAAGAGTCGTTAACTATAAAGCACTTAGCTTTCTCAGCAACCTTGGTATTCTTAACATCTCATACCCTAAGTTATTTATTAGGCTTATACCAGATATCTTGGTTTGCATATGTTGCCGTTGTATTTGTTGCCTCATTTATTGCAGCAGTTCGAATTCCTAAACTATTCAGCAAAGTAAAACACAGCTAATAAGTGATTATTAGGGCTTAATAAGGCAATTTAGATAGAGGTAGTTGATCGCGGCAAATTATCTGCTTAAACGATTTTTCTACCTTTCACTTGCTACAGTAGTGAGGTACGAATAATACCAAAAGCATTAAGTTTATAATCAATGTTCACAAAGGCAAAGGAAAAGTTTACGCTCATAAAACCGCCAGGATGATTTTAAATACTAAACTGAATCACTTTATTAATGCGTTTGGTATAAGTATAAAGGCTGGACATCCATATTTTATATTCTTTTAAATCATCAGATTAAAAAATTAACTGAACCACCAATTAACCAAACCACCCATTTTGATAAACAAGAATAAATCTTCTTTGATCGTTGATTGAGATAACCTTTTATGGCAATAATCTTGGGTGGCCATGTTCATTCCTTATGCTAATTCCCTAAAATAAAGACCCTTCATAGTCTTATAATATTAACTGATTTTGTAATATGGGTAGTCACTATAACCAAGTTCAGAACCGCCATACATAGTGGCCGGATCGGCTTCGTTTAGCGGCCAATTATTAGCAATGCGCTCAGGTAAATCTGGGTTAGCGATAAAAGGACGACCAAAGGCAAATAAATCACCATAGCCTTTAGCTAATATGTTAACTGCTTTTTCAACGGTATATTTACCCGCATAAATAATGCGTCCCGAAAACTCGAATCTTACTGCTTTATAAAATGACTCTGGTAAATCTGGGGCATTATCCCAATCTGCCTCAGCAATCGATAAGTAAGCAATACCAGCTTGCTCAAGCACCTTAACAGCCTCAACATAAGTATTGTGTGGGTCTGATTCTACTAAACCTAAATAAACACGCGTTTCGTTGGTACTCGCAAATAATGGCGCAAAGCGAACACCTAAGCGCTCTGCGCCAACAACGTCACTTACTGCTGCAACTATTTCTTTTAAGAAACGCAGACGGTTGGTCAGCGAGCCACCATATTGGTCATCACGGTTATTGCTATGTTCTGAAATAAACTGATTAACTAAATAACCATTAGCACAATGAAGTTCTACACCATCAAAGCCAGCCTCCAGTGCGTTACGTGCTGCTTGAGCATACATCTTTACCAGTTCACCCACTTCCTCGCTAGTAAGTGCACGCGGTTCACTTGGATCGGCTAACGCGCCTTCATTCGGACCTGTTTCAACAAAGACTTTAACATTGTCAGCCATAATAGCAGAAGGGCCTATCGGCTGAGCTTCGTTTGGTTGTAAACTAGTGTGAGACACTCGACCAACATGCCATAACTGAGCAAAAATAATACCGTTTTTAGCATGCACTGCTTGGGTTACTTTTTTCCAACCTTCAATTTGGGCTTGCGAATGTATACCTGGAGTCCATGCGTAACCTTGGCCTCGTGGCTCTATTTGTGTGCCTTCGGTAACCATAAAGCCTGCAGAGGCGCGCTGCGCATAATAATTTGCCATTAATTCGTTAGGAATATTGTCTGGTTGGCTGCTGCGAGAACGTGTTAATGGTGGCATGACAACACGGTTTTTAAGCGTAAAAGGGCCCAGCTCTACAGATGAAAATAACGAGCTGGTATTTGGGGTAGACTGTTTCATAAAACTCTCTTTTAAAGCAAACTGATGGGCTTATTGTGTAATACCAAATCCATTAAATTTATGTCCATTTATACTGGTTAAAACACACGCTAGCTTCGTGATTGATTTTATAATTAGAACAACTAGTTACTGTAATCAATGCCTGGCTTTCATGCGTTTTTCCAGCACCTAAATAGAGTATCTAGTTAATGGAATTGGTATAAATAACTTAATTGTTTTGATGCTTAATTAGTTGCTTAAGCAATGTTAGTAAGCTTAGAGTTTTAAAGGTACAATTTGAAACAACAATTTTTTGTTTGAGATACAATTATGAATGGTATTAGTAGGCTCGATATTAAACAGCTCAGGGTGTTAAATACCTTGCTTGATTTAAAAAATCTTTCACAAGTTGCACGTAAAATGGGATTAACCCAACAAGCAATTAGCGAGCAGCTACGCAAGCTACGTGACTTATTTAATGATCGCTTATTTATTCGCCAAGGCAATAGCATGGTGCCAACACCCAAAGCACTATCTATGCAGCAACCTATTAGTCATATATTAAAGCAGCTAGAAACGTTACTTGAGCCCGATCTGTTTATACCTCAAACATATAAAGGTGTATTTACTATTAGCGCTACCGACTACGCAACACAAGCCTTGTTGCCGCAGCTTTTTAATATAACGAGGCGAGAGGCTCCGGGTTTAAAACTTATAGTACGCGACTTCGCCTCCGACAATGTTAATCAGCTAATTACGGCTGGTGAGCTTGATTTATTGATTACTTTTCCAGAATTTATACCCGATAACTTAGCCTATGTAACTTTGCTTGAAGAGCAACATTTATGCATTACTGGTTGCGGCAACGATCTTATAAAAGAACCTTTAACACTTGCGCAAATTGCAGCGTACCCGCAGCTGGTGGTATCACCTTCGCGCGCAAATTTACGTGGCTCACATGATAAGTGGTTTGCAGCAAGAGATCTTAAACGGAATATTGTTATGTCGGTGCCTAGTTTTTCTGCAGTGCCCGACATTCTTCATACGACCGATATGATTGCGTTCTACCCTTCGCGGTTATTACCAAATAGTAAGGTTAAAAAATTAAAGATAGAAGCTTTGCCTCCGACATTTAAGGTAATAGCCGCATGGCATCCACGAACAAGTGATAGCGCAATCCACTGCTGGATAATAGAAAAGCTGCAAAATATTTGAAGTAAAATAGAGCCTTTTACCCCTTACTTGAAGTCAAAGGATAGAACTAACTAAGCCACCCATTTTTATAATAAAAATAGAGCTTCTTTGATCATCGACTGAGATAACCTTTATAGCTGAGTGAATTCATTGCTGGCGTTGTTATAATTAGACGTTTCAGGGGTTATCGTAAGCTTGCCGCGGATGGGGGTGAAATCAACATACACGATAGCAATTGCCGACATCCATTAATTACAATAGCTAGAATTTAATGCAAAGACTTATAAATATCAGCTCTAATTACCAACATTTAAGTGATTTATTAAGCTAGCGAGCAAAATCTTATTGAAAAGCAGGTTAAATGGTTAGATTGGCTGAATTTAACGCGTATTTAAATATCTCAACGAGCAGAGATGCAGCAGACAATTAAAATATGTTAAATAAGGGGATTAATGCAAAGATCGATGCAGTACATTCTTTTTGGCAATCCAACATTTACCAGTATGTTCAGCGTAAGAGGCTAATTCTTCTAATGAACGACCCCACCGCACCATGATAATTTTCACCAAAACTACTCGCTAATTCACACCATGTTTGATCATCAATCAACGAAAAGGAATACCTTGGGATGTATCCTGAGAACAAATAACATAGCTAAATAACATAGCCACCCATCATTATTGGTGGATATTTACGCACTGGTCTAATCTTTAATTACCTTTATTCACTTACTGATAATAAATGATGGCTAGACCAAGAAAAACGATAGTGAACTTAGATGACACGCCTTATTATCACTGCTGCGCACGTGTTGTGCGTAAAGCATGCTTATGTGGTATGGGTAACACGACAGGTGAAAACTATGAACATCGTCGGCAGTGGGTTGACGCTGACATTCTAGAGCTTGCGGTTATCTTTGCGATTGAGATCTGTGCTTATGCCGTCATGAGTAATCACCTGCATATTGTCCTTAAAGTGAATGCCGATAAAGCGAATAGCTGGTCTGATAAAGCAGTGCTTATTCAATGGCATAAAGGCTTTAAAGGGACGTTACTGACGCAGAAGTTTGTTAAAGGTGAAGACCTCAATGGGTTTGAACTTGAAACTGTTCATGACTGTATTACCGAATATCGTCGACGTTTCATCGATATTAGCTGGTTTATGCGTTCACTCAGTGAGCCGATTGCTAGACAGGCCAATAAAGAAGGTAGCTGTACCGGCCGATTTTATTCGCTGCCATCCATGGCGCTCACCCTTCGGGCCAGCTAAAGCTGTTCTCATTTATTCCTTGTAAATGAGAGGGAAGGACGTTTTAAATCCCAGGCATTACTTGATGAAGCCGCAATACTCGCTTGTATGGCGTATGTTGATTTAAACCCGATTCGGGCCAAGATGGCGACAATCCCTGAAACCTCAGATCACAACAGCATCCAACGAAGAATTCACTCAGCCGTAAAAGGTGAGCAGCCCGTAGAATTACTGCCGTTTGTGAGTAATGAACGCCTCAACATGGGTAGCGGGCTGATGTTTAGTGCCAAAGATTACATTATGCTTGTTGAAGATACCGGTAGAATTATATGACAAGATAAGCGCGCTGCCATTATTTCAAGCAGCCAAGGTATTCTAAACCGACTTAATATTTCCGTAGAAAACTGGCTTAAAATCACTCGCGAATTTGGTGATTTATTTAAAGGGCCGGTGGCTGCCTTAACGGCATTAACTGAATACTGTGAACATTTAGACAGAAAACGCCGCCACGGTGCAGCAAACTGCCAGCGCTGGCTGTGCGCTTAAAACTTAATTATTTAAGCACCTGTAAGTCATTTCCCACTTGATTGATATCAAGCTTCTTCTGCTGGTTTAAAGCGGTCATATTCCTCGTATTTCACAATCTAAAACCCGCATTTATTGAAAAAATCAATAAATGCGTTTGAATA
>JBLHWW010000053.1:0-21146 GCA_047629075.1 Psychromonas sp.
GCAGCAATATGAGCCAGACTGCTCAGCTGAAGCTTTTTAAGATTTTCGCTCGGCAGCAATATGAGCCAGACTGCTCAGCTGAAGCTTTTTAAGATTTTCTATCGGCAGCAAGGTGAGCCAAGCTTATCAGTGCTTGTTTATATTCATTGTCCGGAATGATACTAATGGCTTTAATGGCTTTATCTGCTTCCTCAAGTGCACGTTTTTTTGTGTACTCTAATGCATTTGTATCATGCAGCGCTTGCATTATCTCGTCAAAGTGCTGCATACCATTGCCTGTTTTAATAGCCTCTTTGATAAGCGTCACCTGTTTCTTATTGCCCTGTTGAATCGCATATAAAAGCGGTAAGGTAGGTTTTCCTTCTGCCAGATCATCTCCGGTATTTTTACCCATCTCGGTCGCATCGGAATTATAATCCATGACATCGTCGGTTAACTGGAATGCCGTACCGAGGTATTTTCCATAATTGAGTAACGCCGCTTCAATCTCCGCAGACTGCTCTCCTAATACGGCGACAAGTTGTGTTGCCGCTTCAAATAGTTTGGCGGTTTTAAAGTAGATAATATCCATATATTTTTTTTCTGTGGTGTCTGGATCATTACAATTCATTAACTGTAAAACTTCACCTTCAGCAATAATATTGGTTGCCGAAGATAAAATATCCATCACTTTTAAATTACGCAACTCGGTCATCATCTGAAAAGAGCGGGTATATAAAAAAT
Organism: Psychromonas sp.; assembly: GCA_047629075.1. Taxonomy (GTDB): domain Bacteria; phylum Pseudomonadota; class Gammaproteobacteria; order Enterobacterales; family Psychromonadaceae; genus Psychromonas. Next base: position 724 of record JBLHWW010000053.1, read on the forward strand.
CGCCGACTAATACGCTCGCTGCTGAACCAAATACGGCATTCGCTGTTTTTTCGCCGCGGCGCAGATCTGAATCATCGACTACATCATCGTGCAGTAAGGTTGCCGTATGAATAAATTCAATAATTGCGGCAAGTTTGGTTGCCTTTTTATCATGAATACCCAAGGCTTTTGCTGCTAATATGGTAATTAAGGGGCGGATACGCTTACCACCGCTATTAATAATATAAAAACCCAATTGATTAATTAAGGCGACATCCGAGCTTAATTGTTCCGTGATCAGTTTATTAACCTGATTCATTTCAGTTGCAGAAATACGCTGAATTGTGTTTATATCCATGGTCCTAAAAGTCCAAATAGCCATTCTTAAAAAGAGTGCTATTATTGCCGTTTATTAGATATATCTCAACTGCTTAAACTAAAAATTATCCTGCTTTTCATAATATCGAGCACTATTGCACCGAATGATTTATAAATTAGCCGTTTTTTCCGTTATGGGAATTGCCTGTTATTCGAAAAAACAGATCCCATGGCAGCTTAAATATTGGCTCAGGCGGTTTTGTTTTTTGCGGATACTTTTGTATTTTAGGGGGTTAATTTAAGCCTTAATTAAATTGAAATATTTTAGTGAAGATCGTTGCCAAAAATAGTTATTTCCCGTAGAATCCGACACCATTGAAATTAATATAAGTGTGCTCTCGATGCAACATTTCGAATGAAATAGCACGAGATGCCTGAACGGAGTAAGAAACATGTACGCTGTTATCCAGAGTGGTGGCAAGCAACACCGTGTAGCTGTTGAACAAACTCTTCGTTTGGAAAAACTAGATGTTGAAGCTGGCGAGACTATAGAATTTGATAAAGTTCTTTTAGTAGCAAATGCAGAAGACGTTAAAGTTGGTATTCCATACGTTGAAGGAAGTAAAGTTACTGCTGAAGTAGTAGCTCACGGTCGTGGCAATAAAATTAAAATCGTTAAATTCCGTCGTCGTAAGCATTCGCGTACAACAGCGGGTCATCGTCAGTGGTTTACTGAAGTTAAAATTACTGCAATCAACGCTTAATTAGGAGTTATTAAAAATGGCACATAAAAAAGCTGGTGGTAGTACTAATAACGGTCGCGATTCGGAAAGCAAACGCCTTGGTGTTAAGCGTTTCGGTGGCGAATCAGTTCTAGCGGGTAATATTCTTGTTCGTCAACGTGGTACTAAATTCCACGCTGGTATTAATGTTGGTATCGGTAAAGACCATACTCTTTTTGCTAAAGCTACAGGTGTAGTTAAGTTTGAAAAGAAAGGTCCAAAGATGCGTAGCTTCATTACTATCGTAGCTGAATAATTTCAGTCTTGACGAAAGAGTTTTAAAAGCCTCGCTGATGCGGGGCTTTTTTTTTACCTTAAATAATATTTTAGACTGTACTTATCTCTATTTACATATAAAAATGTGATCTATGTTCAATAGAAATGAGTATAATTATAGTTTATACAATCCAACGATGGTGTTGGTGTCTTGGAGGTTGGAATGAAGTTTGTTGACGAAGCAAAAATAAAAGTTGATGCCGGAGATGGAGGCAACGGCTGTATCGGCTTCCGTACAGAAAAATATATCCCGCGTGGCGGCCCAAATGGCGGTGATGGTGGTGATGGCGGTGACGTTTACCTGCAGGCAGATGAAAATTTAAATACCCTGGTCGATTTTCGTTTTGTGCGCTTTTACGATGCTGAGCGTGGCGAAAATGGTCAAACACGAGACTGTACCGGATCTCGAGGCCAAGATAAAATTATTAAAGTACCCGTCGGAACTCGCAGCCGTGATGCTGATACCGGAGAAGTTCTTGGCGATTTAACGCGTGATGGACAAAAGCTAATGGTTGCCAAAGGCGGCTTCCACGGTTTAGGAAATGCACGTTTTAAAAGTAGTACGAACCGTGCCCCTCGTCAAAAGACCGACGGTACGCCAGGCGAAGTGCGTAACCTGCTGCTAGAGTTATTGTTGCTTGCCGATGTTGGTATGCTTGGTCTGCCTAATGCTGGTAAATCAACCTTTATCCGCAGTGTTTCAGCGGCAAAACCAAAAGTGGCGGACTACCCGTTTACCACCTTAGTGCCAAACCTTGGTGTGGTCAGTATGGGCTATGGACGTAGTTTTGTGATTGCAGATATTCCTGGGTTAATCGAAGGAGCATCTGATGGTGCCGGACTTGGTGCACGTTTCCTACGTCATTTAGAGCGTTGCCGTGTATTATTGCATATGATCGATTTATTGCCTGCAGATGGCAGTGATCCGGCAGAAAATGCACTGGTTATTATCCAGGAGCTTAAAAAACACAGCCCTAAACTCGCCTCTAAACCGCGTTGGTTAGTGTTTAACAAAACCGATCTTCTGTTAGAAGATGAAGCTAAACTCGTGATTGAGCGTGTTAAAGAAGCACTTGAATGGGATGGCCCTGTTTATAAAGTGGCAGCCATTTCAAAAACGGGGACACACAGCGTTTGTCGCGATGTTGTTGAATATTTAGAAGAGTTACCGGCTGAATTTACGCCAGAAGAAGAGCGTCAACAGGTCGAATTCCAGTGGGATGATTATCATCAGACAGCAATAGAAGATGCCGATGAAGATGACGACGATTGGAGTGAAGATGATGAGATGATGGAAGTTATTTACACAAAAGAGTAATTTTCCATCTCTGTTTGAAATTTAAAGCCCCACTTTGGTTTTTCCGAAGTGGGGCTTTTTGTTATTTATTATTTAGGGTTTTCAGACTTAAATACGAATATTTATTATCATGATGAAGTTATTTTTTGTAACAAAGTTAAAGATACTACCGCCAAGGTGCTACGCGCAGCGCGGAGAAAAGACCAGTGGCAACCGACATAAGTTATTATTGTTTCAGGCTTGCTAAGCTAAATATTTTTTTGCCTGTTGTGCAACACACTCTAATTCATCTAACAGCTCAAGTAACTCCGGCTCTAATAACGCGAGTGTGATACCTTGTTTTAACTCATTCTCAATAAGACAGGTAATCTTCTTAAGTTTAGGCACCCCGCTATAACTACAACCGCCATGAAACTTGTGAATGATTTGGGTAAAGAGCAGCGTGTCAATATCTCCATGCAGTGCTTTATTAACCTCAATTTTTATCTGGCTAAACTCAGTAATTAACATGCCCAGCAATTCCTTGGCAAGTGTCTCTTTACTGGCAGATTGTTGCAGTGCAAGGGGCCAGTCGATAGTGAGGTTTTTCTGCGTAAATTGAAACCTGGGTGTTAATCTGGGCAGTAAGGATTTTCTGTCCATCATTTTAGCATCGGGAGCCCATTTATTAATCATCTGCTGCAGGGCAATTTCGTCAATGGGTTTGGGCAGGCAATCATCCATACCGAGCTGCAAAAACTGTTCTTTTTCGCCTGGCAATGCATGCGCTGTCACCGCAATAATAGGGGTTTTATAATTGATTTCTCCGGCTTTTATTTGCAGGCAGGCACTAATACCGTCTAATACCGGCATTTGGATATCCATAAAAATAAGATCAAAGTGATGACGTTTAGATTGTTCAACGGCTTGCTGGCCATTAATACAGGTTGTAACATGGTTTGCGCGATCCGCCAGCATGACGGCCATAAGTTTCAAATTAGCAGAGTTATCATCCACTACCATTACATTGATATCCTTACGAATAAATATAGGTAAGGCCTTATGACGGATGATTTTGTTAAGCGCTTTTTTATCGGAAATAAGAGCATTAGCGAAATTTTTGTGATTTATTGGCTTACTTAAACAGTGCGAGACACCCGTCGCCATCAATGTTTCATAAATGCTCGGATCGCTAGAATTGACCAGTATGATAATATTCTCGCTAAATAATTTAGCTTGTTTAATATGCTTGAAAAGGGGGTATAAGTTCCCACAGTGGCTGTATCCAATAACAATGCTGTCGTAATTTTTATTTAATAACTGCTGCCATTGTTGCTCTGTTTTTGCCAATAAAGATTGGGTTTTCCATTCACTGAGCAGTTGTGTACAGGCTAGTGCGGCATATTCGTTGCTCTCAAAAACTAATATCTTTTGTTTTTCCAAACGACTAAGGGCTATATTACTGAATGCTGCCCTGGCGCTTTTTTCGAGGACAACAGTAAAGCCGAAAGTCGAACCTTGCTCAGGAATGGATATTAATTCGATCCGACCCTGCATCTCTTTGACCAGTTTTTGAGTGATCACTAAACCTAATCCAGTACCGCCATATTGACGTGTAATACTGGTATCTGCCTGACTAAAAGCTTTAAATAACTGTGCTTGCTGTTGTTTTGAAATGCCAATGCCAGAATCTGAAATCATCATTTTAAGTGTTACGTTATCATCAATATTGGTCTTATTTTCAATGCATTTAATTTTTATTTGAATATTACCTTGTTCGGTAAATTTAATCGCATTACCAATTAAATTGGTCAAAATTTGCTGCAAACGCATCGCATCTCCCAACACTTGATGGGGTACTTTGGGCTCAACGATCAGACTGAGTTCAATATTTTTCTCATGGACACTGGGTGTAAGGAGATGGATCGTTTCATCGATACAGTCTCGTAAATCAAAGGGGATGTGCTCCAGCGTTAATTTACCCGCCTCCAACTTAGAAAAATCAAGAATATCATTGATGATATTAAGTAGATTTCCGGCTGACCGTTCTATGGTCTGCAGATAATCAATTTGATTGGTGGTGAGTTGTGTTTTTAGGAGTTGTCTGGCAAATCCAATCACACCATTAAGCGGCGTGCGTAATTCATGACTCATATTGGCTAAAAACTCAGATTTAACCTGTGCCGCTTGTTGTGCCTTTTTTTTGGTTATATCAAGCTCAATATTTTGTATTTCCATCTGATCCAGTGTTTCCCTTAATTCACTGGTCGCCAAATCAATGCTGTCCTGCATCTCTTCATGATGTTTGGACATCGCCACAGCCATCTCATTAATACCTAATTGTAATGAGGCAATCTCACCAGAATAATCACCTTCTACCCGCGAATTTAAGCGCCCTAAACTAATCTTCTCAACCACTGATACCATTGCAGAAATGGGGCCAATAATTCGTTTTGCTTGTCCGAACGCCAGTAGTATACTGCCTAAAATACCTAATAAAACCACCCCAAATGACAGGGCAGTATCACGGTAAAGCAATAGGACAATTTCATCAGTATTCACTTCCAGTGCGATATAACCCATTATTTTTGGCATTTGCTCAAAGGTTGACGGGTATTCTAAAAAGTGACTTTCATCAACGATTGGGCTGCGAATTATGATGCTGTTTTTATGGTGTTGAACGTCGGTTAAGAGTGGGATTTCTTGACCTTTTTTGAGTCGTAACAGATCAAAATTGCGGTGGTAATTACTGGTCACAAAAAGTTGGTTTTTGGTATCAAAAATAGCAATACTTTTAATCATAGGGCTATTTTTACGGTGCGTTGAACCAATCAGACGCCTTAGAATAGTTCTGGTTTCATCCTGCATACCATATTCGCTGGCGATTGCCAGTGGCTCGCTGATGTTAATGGCGCGATCGATTAAAAAATCATTCGCTTGTTGATAACGATGAAAAGAAAAGTAACTCGCTAATATGCCACCGATCAAAATAGTCGGTAGAATAGTAAAGGTAATAACTTGTGCTCGAAGTCCGTATTTTGTCATAGATTACATTTCTAAAATGAGTGGTAATAGCAAAACCAACAAGTGGTGATTTAGTTCCGCAGGTTAATATTGATCTATAAAAGACAATTACCGTATTGATCAATTTTCTATAAATGAATGCTTTTATTTTTCATTGTGTGACAATAGGTTTATCGATAAATATCAGTCTATGATCGCATAGCTTACTTAACCTGTGAATTACTTATGGCTCAGTTCTTTAAAGCATCACCCACAAATAGTATCAAAAATCACATTTTAAAAAACATAAAAGTTGAAAAGTTAGATCACCGAGGACGTGGTTTAGCCTATTTTCAGAATAAACCTCTTTTTATTGATGGCGCACTTGCAGGTGAACTACTTGAGGTGCAAATTGTAGAAAGTAAAAAACGCTATAGTAAAGGCAGAATTCAAAAAGTCCTCAAGGCCAGTGAGTTAAGAATTACTGCTGCTTGTCCCCATTATCAGGAATGCGGCGGCTGTAACCTACAGCATCTAAGCCAAGCTGCACAGATCGAGATGAAATCGAATGGGCTATTATCATTATTTCAACGTTTTGCTAAGCAAGTCCCACAACAACTTGAAAAACCGATCATCGATAATGCATGGGCATATCGCCGTACTGCGCGTTTTGGCTTACAATTTAATAAAAAAAATAAAAAGTTAGAAATGGGCTTTAGGCGCGCTCAAAGTAATAACCTTATCGACCAAAAAGTTTGCCCGGTATTATTACCGGAATTAGAATGTTTAATTGTGCCGCTTAAAATATTATTAAACAGCCTACAATGCAAAGCCCATTTAGGGCATGTTGAGCTGCTTTACGCAGATCAAGGTGCGGTGGTTTTATTACGCCATATGAAAAGCTTAAGCAGCCTGGATCTGCAACTAATAACAGCTTTTTCAGCGCTAAAAAAAGTGAACTTTTTTGGACAGGCTTCCTCTAACCAGTCTGTTTGTTTGGCAGGCGAGGCGCAGTTAAGTTACCGCTTACCGGAATGGGATTGCTCGCTCAGTTTTACGCCTAACGATTTTTTACAGGTAAACAGTGATATTAATAAAAAAATGGTTAGCCAGGCCCTGCAGTGGCTCGCTTTAGAAAATACCGACAGAGTCTTAGATCTCTTCTGTGGTTTAGGTAACTTCACTTTACCGATCGCGCGTCAAGTTGAATCGGTTGTGGGTATTGAAGGGGTTCAAAATATGGTGGATCGTGCAACTGCCAATGCACAGTTAAATAATTTACAGAATGCTTCCTTTTATCAAGCCGACTTAAGCGGCGAAAATATTATCGAGCAGGAATGGGCCAAACAAAGTTTTAATAAGGTTTTATTGGATCCCGCACGTGCCGGTGCGTTGGATTGTTTAGTTTTTATAGCACAAAAAAAACCATCGCATATCCTCTATGTATCCTGTGACCCGCTGACCCTGGCCCGGGATAGTCAGGTGTTGCTTGATAAAGGTTATAAGCTGGACAAATTAGGCTTGCTGGACATGTTCCCGCAAACGGCTCATATGGAATCGATGGCACTGTTTACTGGTTAGATTTTTTAATTTTTTTGGAGTTTTGTTTAATGGTTTCAGTCAGAGATACACATTTTTATCAAACCGCGCAAAAAGACCCTAAAAAATGGGTCACTACGTTAGGCTTAAGTAGCTCGGATCAAAGCAAATTATTAGAAAATTACGAAAAAATTATAGCTTTGTGCCTGAACAGTGAGCAGCATACCCTGTTGGAGTTAGGGACTGAGATGGTTGAAATCCTGGTCACCTTAAACATGGACATGGATACCCTAAGTGCTGCTCTGATCTTTCCTCTGCTTGACCATCAAATTATCACTCAGGAACAAGTTAATGAGTGGTGGCCTAAACGTGTTGCCAAACTGGTTAAGGGGGCAACGGATATGGAAGGTATTCGGGCACTGCAAAATCAGGGAGGGCAGAGTAACAACGACGCACAAGTGGATAATTTACGTAATATGCTACTGGCGATGGTCGAGGATGTCCGTGCCGTTGTTATTAAACTGGCTGAACGGATCTGTTATTTACGGCAGATAAAATCGGCAGATAAAAATAAAAGGCTGTTAGTTGCCAGTGAAATATCCTCGATTTATGCCCCTCTGGCAAATCGTTTAGGTATTGGACAGCTAAAATGGGAATTAGAAGACTTATCCTTTCGTTATTTAGAACCTGAAATTTATAAAAAAATAGCCAAACAGCTTGCTGAAAAGCGCATTGATCGTGAACATTATATCGAAAATTTTGTCAATACCGTAAAGGAATCTTTGCAGGAGATGGATGTTGAAGGCACAGCCTACGGGCGTCCCAAACATATTTACAGTATTTACCGGAAAATGCAGAAAAAGAATTTACAGTTTGAAGATCTTTATGACGTACGCGCGGTACGGGTAGTTGTTGAAAAACTGCAGGATTGTTATGCAGCTTTAGGTGCAATCCACACTAAGTGGCGCCACATCCCCAGTGAATTTGATGATTATATTGCTAATTCTAAAGCGAATGGCTACCAATCTCTTCACACCGTCGTATTAGGTCCGGAAGGCAAAGCGGTTGAGGTGCAAATACGGACTCGGAAAATGCATGAAGATTCCGAATTGGGAGTTGCTGCTCACTGGAAATATAAAGAGGGCAGTGCTGGAGGAAAAGCCTCCAGTGGATATGAAGAGAAAATAGCCTGGCTGCGTAAAATACTCGCTTGGCAGGAGGATATTGCCGACAGTGATGACTTGGTTGATGAGGTTCGCAGTCAGGTCTTTGATGATCGGGTTTATGTTTTTACCCCCAAAGGGGAAGTGATTGATTTACCCGCGGGCGCGACACCCCTTGATTTTGCCTATTACATACACAGTCAGGTTGGACACCGCTGTATTGGTGCTAAAGTTGCTAACCATATTGTGCCTTTCACTTATCACTTAAAAACCGGTGATCAGGTTGAAATTCTCACTCAAAAAGAACCTAATCCAAGTCGGGATTGGCTCAATCCTAATTTAGGTTATATTAATGCCCCGCGTGCTAGAAATAAGGTTTCATCCTGGTTTAGAAAACAAGATCGTGACAAAAATGTCCAGGCGGGACGTGAGTTATTAGAAACTGAACTGGCTAAACTGAAACTGAAATTAAGCGATCTCCCACCTGCAATCGCACGTTTTAATGTGAGCTGTGTCGAGGATATTTTTGCCGGTGTTGGCAATGGTGATTTACGTATTAATCAGCTGCTAAACTTTTTGGATGATTACCATCACCAGCAAACATTAGCAGAACAAGATCAGGCGGCGTTAGAAGCCTTAGCGAAACGCCGTAATTCCTTTGTTGCTAAACCCGTTGGAGATAATATTACGATTCAGGGTGAAAGTAATTTATTGCACAGTATTGCCCGTTGTTGCCAGCCAATTCCCGGAGAGCCTATTGAGGGCTATATCACCCAAGGGCGAGGAATTTCAGTACATCGTAAAGCTTGTGAGCAATTGGCCGACTTGCGGGAGGCTAATCCGGAAAGGTTGGTTGAAGCGTCGTGGGGAGACTCTAACTCGTCAGGTTATTCATTAACACTTCGTCTGGAAGCCTTAGATCGCAGCGGTTTGTTAAAAGATGTCTCCACGTTATTATCGAATGAAAAAGTAAATGTATTGGGGGTTAACAGTATGACCAATGTTAAAACTCAGACTGCCATTATTGATCTTGATTTAGAAATACATACCAGTAATAACATTGCCAAGATACAAAATAAAATCAAACAATTAAAAGATGTTCTACAGGTTCGACGTTTGTAGTTAATGCCTCTGCGTGTAGGGGCATTAACTGATATTCGGCTGATAGAACGATTAATACGCTGCTCTATCACCATGACGTCTTTATTGCTTATATGCTAAAAGCTGGCTTAAGATTTGGTTTTTTTATACCTGGAAGATAAAAATAATCCAAGAAGCACCAATAAACAGTATAAATAAAGGGGGTAGGAACCTGCATATTGATAGGGTGTTTGACCAAAAGCTGGCTGAATTTTTTTACTCAAAACAGCTGCCACATTAATTGGTAATCTGCCCTGTTCATTGCCTGAACTATCGAAAATAGCTGTCACACCATTATTAGTTGAGCGTAAAAGTGGGCGTGCAAACTCTATAGCGCGCATTCTTGCTATCTGTAAATGCTGATCCGGTCCAATCGAATTACCAAACCATGCATCATTACTGACGGTTAAAAGGACCCCAGTTTTTTCGCCAACATTTTTACGTAATAGTTCGGGGAAGGCTATTTCATAACAGATTGCGGCGGCGATAGAAACCTGCTCAGTTTGTAAGTTATTTTGTAGTTGCGCACCACGCTGGAAACTTGACATAGGTAAGTTGAAATAGGGGGCAAGTGGACGTAATAAGTTTTCGAAAGGAACAAACTCTCCAATTGGCAGCAGGTGGTGCTTTTGATAGCGATTTCCACTTTGTAGTGAATAATCTGCTTGCTCGGTTAAGTGTTGCTTAGATAGTTGGTTGTTAGGTAATTGCTGCTTAGGTAGTTTTCCTAGGGTAATAATACTGTTGTAATAACTGTCGGTTTTTGATTCATAACCAATGATTCCCGTCATTAGGGTTTTATTTTTTGCTGCTAAGTCAGCCGATAAAGGCTGCAGAAATGGCTGCACATTAACTTCTAATGCTGCGATAGCCGATTCTGGCCAAATTATCAGCTCGGATTGGTCGTCCAGTCCCGTTTCACTGAGTTGCAAATACTTCTGCAGGGAGGGAGATAAATGTTCTTTTTCCCATTTTTGGTGCTGATCAATATTACCCTGCACCAATGAGACATTTAATTCGGGTTGTGCTGTTGTGTATTGCTGCTGTTGTAAAATAAAACCACTTATCAACAGAGCACTGATTACCGAGAGGCATAAGCCGATTTTTTGTTTCTGAATAAGTAAAGTCAGCGCGCCACAGATCACCATGATAGCAAGGGTGATACCTTGTACACCCAATACCGGTGCGAAGCCGACTAAAGGGGTATCTGCATGACTGTAGCCCAAATATCCCCAGGGAAAACCGGTTAGGATATAACCTCGAAGCCAGTCTGAAATGAGCCAGAAAACGGGAATCAATAAAAGATAACGCTGAGTATCAGACACTCCTAATAAGCGGCTGCTCGCCCATAGGGCAAGGCTCGGATAAATTGCCAGATAAGCACATAACAATACAATTAAAAGCGCACTGACAATTTTTGGCATGCCGCCATAGAGATCCATGCTGACATAAATCCAACACAGGGTTGCAATTAAGCTTGAGATGCTAAAAATAAAGCTGACTAAAAAATGAGCTTGTGTGCTTTTTTGTAACTGTTTCTGTAAAAGAAAGAAACCAATAAAAGTGGGGTAAATCACCCACCATTGCTCAAAAGGAGCAAAAGCGAAAACCTGAAGGGCACCTAACATAAAGGCCACAAAAAGTTGTCCGTAAAGATGCTTAGTTAAATTGTCTATTTTTTTGATCAAAACAGGATCACTCAATATTGCTTAATTCTTTCGGAATCAGTACCTGCAGTTGTATTAAGCGGCGTTTATCACTAATAGTGACTTTGAATTGATGCTCATCAATGGTTATTCTTTCACCGCGGCGAGGAAGGTGGCCTAATTCATGGATAATAAAGCCGGCAACGGTATCTTGTTCTTCAATGTTAAAGGAGGTGGCAAAAAAATTATTAAATTTATCAATCGATGTCATGGCATTAACTACATAAGTTCTTTTACCAATCTGACGGATATCATCCTCTTCCTCATCGTCAAATTCATCTTCAATTTCACCCACTATCACTTCTAAAATATCTTCGATGGTCACCAGACCTGACACACCACCATACTCATCAACCACAATTGCCATATGGTAGCGTTGGCTGCGAAACTCTTTTAATAAAGTTCCTAAGCGTTTACTTTCAGGAACAACAACGGCTTCCCGAAGTATATCTTCAATTTTAAACTCATTTGCTTCACTGCTAAAACCAAATCGAATCAGATCCTTGGCCAGCAGCAGTCCCACTATATGGTCTTTATCTTCGGTTATCACCGGAAAACGGGAATGTGCAGAATCGATGACTTTCGGCAGGAATTCCTCAACACTTTGATGCAGACCTAAAGTGGTCATTTGTGAACGCGGGATCATAATGTCACGCACCCGTAATTTTGATACATCTAAGACGCCTTTAATCATCTCCCTAGTTTGTTGGTCAATGATCTGGCGCGATTTAGCACCTTGAATCACATCTAGTAATTCTTGTTGAGTTTGTGGCTCGCCTTGGAAAAGATTACTAATTTTATCGAATAGTCCTATTTTATCTGATGATGTTTGTGCTTTATCGTCGGGCATTAATTTTATTTACTCTTTTTCACTTAAGTAAGGATCTGTAAAACCAAGTTCGGTTAACAGTTTTGTTTCTAAACTTTCCATTTCAGCTGCTTCGCCTTGCTCAATATGATCATAACCGAGCAGATGCAGCGTACTATGAATAGACATATGAGCCCAATGCGCAGTTAACGCTTTGCCTTGCAGCTTGGCCTCATTTTCGACCACCTCTTTGCAGATTATCAGATCACCCAGTAATGGCAAGGTCAGCCCAGGGGGATTTTGAAAGGGAAAAGCAAGTACATTGGTTGGTTTGTTTATATTTCGATATTGGTCATTTAACTGCATGATTTCATCGGGATCAACAATGCGCACCGTTAATTCTGCTTCTTCTTGATGACTGTTCGAACCCCCTAAGATAGCCACTTTAATCCATTTTTCAAAGGATGCCAATATTGGGAGGTCATTAGGATCAGAGCAGGCAATTTGTAAATCAACATATAATTGCATTATTTTGTTCCCACTTTAGCGTCTTTTATTTCTGCGCTGTGCTCAAAGGCTTCATAGGCTTTAACTATTCGAGCAACAACTGGATGGCGCACTATGTCATCGGCCAGGAAGAAATTAAAACTGACCTCATCAACATTTGCCAATACCTCAATCGCATGGCGTAAACCAGATTTTTGATGGCGTGGTAAATCAATTTGGGTGATATCACCGGTAATAACCGCCGTTGAGTTAAAGCCGATTCGGGTTAAAAACATTTTCATCTGTTCAATAGTGGTATTTTGGCTCTCATCCAAAATAATAAAGGCATCATTGAGAGTGCGGCCACGCATATAGGCTAGGGGGGCTATTTCAATAACCTTTTTTTCAATGAGTTTTTCTACTTTTTCAAAACCAAGCATTTCGAAAAGTGCATCGTAAAGAGGGCGCAAATAGGGATCCACTTTTTGTGATAAATCCCCGGGTAAAAAACCTAATTTTTCACCCGCTTCAACCGCTGGACGGGTCAAAAGAATGCGCCGTACTTCCTGGCGTTCTAAAGCTTCAATCGCACAGGCGACTGCCAAATAGGTTTTACCCGTACCGGCAGGGCCTACGCCAAAACTAATATCACTCTTTAAAATGTTGCTCACATAGTTAGTTTGATTTTCACCACGCGGTTTAATAATGCCGCGTTTGGTTTTAATGGTCAGACTTTCAGTGGATGTCTGCTCCGCGGGTTTCACTTCTAATAAACGGTGAGTTGAGATAAGATTTTGCAGGGCGAGATGCACGTCATCTGCCGATAAAAAAGGTATTTTCCCTTTGACAGGCAGAGTCTCCAGATATAATTCCTGTAAAAGTTCTGTGCAGGCTTGGGCATAACGATGTTCGCCAATAATTCGAATATTTTCATTTTTATAAATTATTTCAAGCCCTAAGCGACGTTCTATTTGTTTGATATTGTCATCAAATGCGCCACATAATATTGCTAAGCGTTTTATGTCGGCAGGCACTAAATCAAGATAGACGGTAGTCAGTTTTGTAGTCAAATTAGTTAAACCTTAAATTAAGCAGTTAAATGATTTTTTGCAGGAGAAGCCTAAACCTTCCACCTGTTTTTCAGAGTCCCCTGAGGAACTGTTGAAAGTATCAACCTTGATCAACTTTATATCAATAAAACTAACCTATTAATAGGGTTAGTTTTATTGATTAAGCCAATTAGGCGGGAATATAAGTATCAACAACTGATTTGTTTTCATGTTTGTTAACAATATCACTCGGGCGAATTGATTCACGGAGATTCATTTCTGCTTCTCCACGGATGAATTTTCCACGGATTGAGTTAGTATGAACCTCGGTTATTTCGACATCAACAAATCCGCCAATGGTACGATGGTCACCTTCAAAGTTAACAATACGGTTGTTTTCGGTACGACCGCATAACTCCATAATATTTTTACGTGAAGGTCCTTCAACTAAAATACGCTGCACGCTACCGACCATTTTCCGGCCAATGCCCTGTGATTGCTGCTGAATTCTGTCCTGCAGAATCGCCAGGCGCTGCTTTTTAGTTGCAAGAGTAACATCATCGGGCATATCGGCCGCAGGTGTACCCGGACGCTGGCTATAAATAAAGCTATAGCTAGTATCAAAATTGATGTATTTAATAAGATCCATAGTTTGCTCAAAATCGTCATCGGTTTCATTCGGGAAGCCGATAATAAAATCAGAACTGACGGTGAGTTCTGGACGAACTTGTAATAAACGCGCGATTTGATCTTTGTACTGCGCCACGGTATGACCACGTTTCATTGCCGCCAGTATACGATCTGAACCCGCCTGCACCGGTAAATGTAAGAAATTGACCAGTTCCGGTGTATCTTCATAGACGGCGATAATTTCATCGCTAAAATCAATCGGATTACTGGTGACGTAGCGCAGGCGATCAATTCCATCAATAGATGCGACAAAACGTAACAGTTCAGCAAAACTGCAGGTATCACCATCATAAGTTGCACCAAGATAGGAATTTACATTTTGACCTAACAGGGTTATTTCACGCACACCTTGCTCAGCTAACTGCGCAACTTCTAATAGTACATCATCGAGCGGACGGCTGACTTCTTCCCCACGGGTGTAAGGCACCACGCAGAAAGAACAATATTTTGAACAGCCTTCCATAATAGAGACAAAGGCGGTCGCACCATCGGCTTTTGGTTCAGGTAAAGAGTCAAACTTTTCAATTTCAGGGAAGCTGACATCAACCACCGTGCCTTTGTTGTCTTGTACTTCTTTTATCATTTCGGGTAAACGGTGTAAGGTTTGTGGACCAAAAACAATATCCACAAAAGGCGCGCGCTGGCGAATCGCTTTGCCTTCCTGGGATGCAACACAACCACCTACACCAATTACCAAATTTGGTTTGTTAACCTTTAATTTTTTCCAGCGGCCCAGCTGGTGGAATACCTTTTCCTGGGCCTTTTCACGGATAGAACAAGTATTTAATAACACCACGTCCGCATCTTCTGCATGCTCAACTGAGATATAACCGTTTGTTGAATTTAGAAGGTCAGCCATTTTTGATGAGTCATACTCATTCATTTGACAACCCCAAGTTTTGACGTGTAATTTCATGCTCATAATATATTTGCTCAGACTATGGATCTAAAAAAGAGGTCGTATTTTACGCACATCAGGTCGATCATGCTACTCTTTGTTTTTTTCCTTTTTTTTGCCATTGCTAATATTAATAATATCTTGAATTTTATGATTTTAGGGATAGTTTAAGTATAATTAAGATAGCGCTTTAAAGAGACACAACGGAGAGAATAAGAATGCAGCAGAGAGAAATGATTGTCATCGGTGGGGGTATGGTGGGGGCCTTAAGTGCATTATTGCTCGCTAATCAGGGCGTTTTTGTCCATATAGTGGAAAAAAAACCCTGCATGATACCCGTGGCTAACGCACCCTTTGATTTACGTGTGTCAGCTTTTAGTGCACAGAGTAAACGTTTACTTGAACTCGCCGGAGTGTGGCAGCACCTTCCACAAAATCGTTTATGTGCTTATCAGGGATTACAAACCTGGGAAAAGGGCAGTCAAAAACTGAAATTTGATAGTCAGGAGATTGGTATAAATGCATTGGGTTATATTGCAGAAAACAACTGGGTGCAGGCGGTCTTATGGCAAGCCTTAAAAAAACTTTCGAACGTCAGCTGTTACGAAAACAGAGAAGTTAAGCACATTGATAATTTGGATAAAAGTGTGGTAATCAGTTTAGATAATGATCAGCAGATCGAAGCTGAGTTACTGATCGCCTGTGATGGGCCTAATTCAGCTGTCCGCCAGCTGTTGGATATTGGTATTACTGCTTGGGATTATCGCCAGGAGTGTATGTTGGTAACGATCAAAACCGATTGCTCGCAGCAAAACATTACCTGGCAGGAGTTTCGTGAAACGGGTCCCTGTGCTTTTTTGCCACTTGCCAAAAACAATGCCAGTTTAGTTTGGTACCACAACCCGCAAAAAATTGGTCATTTAAAATCACTCTCCAATGCGCAGTTAAAAGAGGTGATTAAAAACGAATTCCCGCCTCTGGATTTTGACTTTGAGGTAGTCGATAAAGGGGCTTTTCCACTTATCCGCCGGCATGCACAATCTTATTCTAAAGGCTTGTGCGTTTTACTGGGTGATGCCGCACATACCATTAATCCCCTGGCGGGCCAGGGTGTAAACCTGGGTTTTAAAGATGTTGAGTGTTTAGTTCATTTATTACAGCACAGTGCTGACTTGCCAATGCCAACCCTGTTGAAACGTTATCAGTGGCAACGCAAACCGGCTAATTTATTAATGCAAAGCGCAATGGACGTATTTTATAAGGTAAGTAAGACTGACCTTGGCCCGCTGCGTTTAATGCGCCGAGGGGTATTAGGATTGGCGCAGAACAGCGGACCACTTAAGAATAAAGTCATGAAGTATGCGATGGGCTTATAAGCGCAATGGGTTGGTTTAGTAAAGTAAGAGTGGGCTTGCTCCTTTGGGTCCTAGACGTTTAATGCGCCGCAGCGTCTTAGGATTGGTGCAGAAAGCGGACCGCTTAAGAATAATGCCATGAAGTATGCAATGGGATGATAGAGTCGGGCAATAACATTACTGCCTGTTTTAAACAGACAGTAATGTTATATATCTAAAAAGAGGTGCGTCTATAGGCTCTGTATTTAGGTGCCCAGAAGTTATCAACTAATCGGCGCTGCATGGTTTCTTCAGAAACAGGCAAAGCCAAGCCATCTGCAATTGCTTGTTGGGCAACAGCATAAGCGATTGCTTTACTGATTGGTCTTATTTCACTTAATGGCGGTAACAGTGCACCTTTTACTTTTTTATACTGCATAGACGCATCTGCTAATGCCTGACTGGCTGCCATTAACATATTATCGCTAATTGACGTCGCTCGCGCCGCTAAGACCCCCAGCCCGATCCCCGGGAATATATAACTATTGTTACATTGGGATACTTCGATCTGCTGATTTTCATATAAAGTTGGCGGGAATGGACTGCCGGTGGCGACAATCGCCTGACCATGACTCCAAGTGGTTATATCCTTCGGAGTCGCTTCAACCCTTGAGGTGGGATTTGATAAAGGTAAGATAATCGGATGATCGACGTTAGCGCACAAACTTTCAACGATTTGTTGAGTAAACAGGCCTGGTTGACCACTTACACCAATCAATACGCTAATATTACCCTGTTTGATTACCTGCTCGAGTCCAATCTGCTGGTTTATATCCCAGTGACCAAGATCCTTTATCTGTTGTATCAGAGGCTTTTGAAACGCCTGCAGATTGGGCATTTGATCAGTTAACAGGCCATAACGGTCAACCATAAACACCTGTTTGCGCGCCTGCTCTTGGGTCAAACCTTCACGCTGCATTTGTCTTACTATGTGCTGGGCAATACCGCAACCCGCAGATCCTGAACCCAGAAAAGCAATACGCTGGTCACTGAGCTTTTCACCTTTATTCTGGCAAGCCGCAATAAGTGTACCGACGGAAACTGCTGCAGTACCTTGAATATCGTCATTAAAGCAGCATATTTGATTGCGGTATTTATTTAAAAGGGGTGTCGCATTGGTCTGTGCAAAATCTTCAAACTGCAGCAGTACTTCAGGCCAGCGACGTTTGACAGCCTGAATAAAGAGATCCACAAATTCATTATATTCTTCGCCTGTAATACGGGGATTACGCCAGCCCATATACATAGGATCCGCCAGTAACTGACTGTTATTTGTTCCAACATCCAGTACTATTGGCAAACAATAAGCGGGGCTTATACCTCCACAGGCAGTGTATAAAGCCAGTTTACCTATTGGAATTCCCATGCCGCCTATGCCCTGATCGCCTAAACCCAATATGCGTTCACCATCTGTTACTACAATCACTTTTACGTTTTGTTTAGTGGCATTTTGTAACATATCATCAATTTCATGACGCTCAGGGTATGAAACAAACAATCCCCTTTTACGCCTGTATATCTTAGAAAATTGCTCACAAGCAAGCCCGACCGTGGGTGTATAAATAAGTGGCATTACTTCTTCGAGATGATGTTCTATCAAGTGATGAAATAAGGTCTCATTAGTATCCTGAATATTTCGCAGGTAGATATGTTTATCTAAATCAGACTTAAACGAACTAAGCTGTTGATAGGCTCTAGTTGATTGTGATTCAATTGTTTCTATATTATGTGGCAGCAGGCCTGTTAAGTTGAAGTGGTTCCTTTCTTCTTGGGAAAAAGCGCTGCCTTTATTAAGTAAAGGGCTTTCTAATAATGCCGGACCGGCAAAGGGGATATATAAAGGTCGTTGAAATTTCATAGTTTCTCGTTTTTACGTATTAAAGTTACGTCTTTATAGGAGATGATACAGCATCATCGAATAATTTTTATATATTGCTCATTAAATGCTTGCTATGACAAATGCATCAAATAAGTGATCAGCATTGCAGGTTAATTTTCTCCAGACAATGCAGAAGCACCTATTTAATAGATTTACTGTTATTTAGTGATAATTTCAGGCCCCATCATCAGGGTTGGCAACCAGGTTGAAACCCAGGGCACATAAGTGACTATCATCAAAAATAGGAACATAACACCTACCAGTGGTAACGACGCTTTCACTACCCTCATCATCGACATCTGTGCAACTCCTGCGGTCACAAACAGATTTAGTCCCACGGGTGGGGTGATCATCCCTATCTCCATATTCACCACCATCATAATACCGAGGTGAATGGGATCAATTCCCAGTGACGTGGCTATCGGAAAGACCAAAGGCGCAACGATAATAAGTAGACCAGAGGGCTCCATAAATTGGCCGCCAATTAATAAGATAATGTTAACCACTATCAAGAAAGTGATTGGGCCGAGACCGGCATCGAGCATGGATGCGGTGATCATCTGCGGAATCTGCTCTTCAGTTAAAACATGTTTTAAAATCAGCGCATTGGCAACAATAAACATTAACATAATAGTTAATTTGCCGGCTTCATAGAGTGTTTTCCGGGTATCTTCATGAAAAAAAACATGTGACGCTTTACGCCAGTACGCTTTAGCCCGTTTCTCTTCGGGCTCTTTATCGGATAAAGGTCCCATATCTTTATAGATAAAATTAGAGATAAAAAAGGCATAGACTGCAGCTACTGCAGCGGCTTCGGTCGGCGTAAATATACCACCATAAATCCCGCCCAGAATAATAACAATCAGCAGTAATCCCCAAGCCGCTTCTTTGGCTGAATCAAAAACTTCTTTCCAGCCGACAAAAGGTTGAGCCGGAATGTTCTTAATCCGCGCATAAATATAGATAGCAATCATCAGCATTAAACCGGCGAGCAAACCCGGTATGACGCCACCCAGGAACATACGCCCGACGGACACATCGGTCGCCGCCGCATAAACCACCATTACAATGGAGGGTGGGATCAGAATCCCTAAGGTGCCAGCATTACAGATGACCCCTGCCGCAAAATCTTTGCTGTAACCATTTTTTACCATGCCGGCAATAACGATCCCACCAATTGCCACCACGGTTGCTGGGGATGATCCGGACAATGCAGCAAACATCATACATGCAACCACCGAGGCCATTGCCAAACCGCCGCGCAGTGATCCCACTATTGCGATCGCAAAACGAATGATTCGCTTAGCGACGCCGCCCGTTGCCATAAAACTGGACGCTAATACAAAGAAAGGGATCGCCAATAAAGTATAATGTCCGGCAAAAGCGTTGAACAGTGTTTGCGCGACCGACGCAAGCGATGCATCGGAATGTATTAATAAAAAGATCATACTCGACAGACCCAGTGACACCGCAATAGGCACACCGACCGTCATAAACACAATAACCATTAGAAAAAGGGTTAACATCGCCATAATTATTCTCCCTTCTCTGAATGATGTAACGACTCTAAATCTTCTTCGGCTTCATGACTTGCAATTATCTTGTCTATTTTGTTGGTGGCAATCAGCCAGGCAATTTGCAGAAATCGATAAGTCATCATTGCCATGCTCAGCGGCAGCGCAAAATAGGGGATAAAACGGGGTAATTTTTCATATCGTTCTCCTTCATTAAGCCAGCCAGCCAAAAATTGTAGGAAATCCGGCATTGGAATATCCTGGGTTTCATACCAGGCCTGGTCCGTTATAAAAGGCAACCAGTAGTCCCAAGAGCCAATTAATAATAAAATTGAAAATGCTAAGCATGAAGCAACGGCTATTAATGCAAATATTTTTTTAAGCCCGGTGGGCGCAAGATTAATAACCACATCGACCCCGATATGGAAATGTTTTTTCACCAGATAAGAGGCACCGACCAGCACCATCCAGGCAAACATAAACACGGTCAGCTCCAATGCCCATAAAATATTATCGTTTAATA
>JBLHWW010000054.1:0-20838 GCA_047629075.1 Psychromonas sp.
CAGGCGAGGTTAAGTGCCGGTGAGATTATTAAACGGGATTATTTATGCTGATAGTGTATGGCATTTAGCTGGTGCGTTTTAATGCCGCATGAAAGTGCAAATATTGAGTCAGTCAATCATTTGTTAGAGATTGATAGCCAGGCGATGTTAAGCGCCGGTGAGATTATTAAACGGGATTATTTATGCTGATAGTTTATGAAATTTAGGTGCGTTTTAATGCCGCATGAAAGTGCAAATATTGAGTCAGTCAATTATTTGTTAGAGATTGATAGCCAGGCGAGGTTAAGCGCCGTTGAGATTATTAAACGGGATTATTTATGCTGAGTAGTTTGTGGAACTTAGGCGCATTTATCGTCGCATTAAGCATTCTGGTTGCTGTTCATGAATTTGGACATTTTTGGGTTGCCAGAAGATGCGGCGTGAAAGTTCACCGTTTTTCGATTGGCTTTGGTAAAGTCTTATTTAAATGGTTTGATAAACAGGGAACCGAATTTGCTGTTGCAGCGATCCCTCTCGGTGGTTATGTTAAAATGCTTGATGGCCGAATCGATAAATTAAGTGCTGGGGATGAGGCATTTGCCTTTGATCAAAAAACCGTTTGGCAGCGCATTGCAATTGTTTCTGCAGGACCTGTTGCTAATTTTATATTAGCCATTATTGCCTTCTTTTTTATGTATATGATCGGCGTGAACAGCGCTAAACCTATCGTTAAAACAACAGAATTCAACAGCCCCATGAGTGTTTTACAAGACGAAAAGCACTTTCAAGTGGTTGCGATCAACAACCAACGGGTTGAAGATTGGGATTCATTGAACTTAGCATTGGTTAATCAAATTGGTGAAAATCAGTTTAATATTACGATTCAGCCGTTAAAAGATAGCCATCAGCCACTAAAAAATAACAATGCTGGACTCTCCAGTGAACCTACAAAAAGTTTCACTGTCTCATTGCAGGATTGGCAATTTGATCCCAAAACAGAGTCAATTATTAGTAGTTTAGGCTTGATTCCCTATATGCCTGCGATCTATTTAGAGGTTGGGCAACTGACTAAGGGGGGGGCAGCAGACAAGGCTGGTTTACGAATCGGTGATAAGTTATTAAGCATTGATGGTGAGAAATTAAACAATTGGCCACAATTTGTTGCACTTATCCAAAAAAATGCACAGCAAACACTGCAACTTGAAATCGAAAGAGGCACAATAACACAAATAGTTAAGCTGACACCGGCGGCAAGAAAGCTTGAATCTGAATTTATTCAAGGGCATATTGGAGTTTCCCCGGCAATGGAGACTTACCCGGAAGAATACCGGGTTAAGCTGCAGTTTGGGCCATTAGCCGCACTGGATCGCGCCATTGAACAAACAGGGCTACTTACAAAGTTAACCTTTAATACCATAGTAAAGCTGGTAAGTGGCGATATTTCAGTTAAAAATCTCAGCGGACCGGTCGCAATTGCTAAAGGCGCCGGTATGAGCGCAAATTATGGTATTGAATATTTTTTGGGATTTCTAGCCTTAATTAGTGTCAACTTGGGATTAATGAATCTAATTCCTCTACCGGTATTAGATGGTGGGCACCTGTTATACTATTTTTTCGAAGTTGTTACGGGGAAAGCCGTTCCAGAAAGGGTTCAAGAGATAGGCTTTAGAATAGGTGGCGCTATTTTAATAACCCTGATGCTGATTGCTATACTGAATGATTTTGATTTATTATAGAACCTTCGCAACCATCGTTTAAATCATGATGGTATTGAAACTTAGGTCATTAGTTTATAAACGCCACATCTTTTATATTTGGTTACATATTCCAGTTGTTTAAGGTTTTACTTAAGTCTCATACTGGCAGTTTCCTCAAAAACGATGTGCTTAGTAAGTACAAAAAACACCCTATAAGTGTTGTAAAGGATTAGCTAATAAAATGATTAAGAAATTTTTACTTACTGGTGCATTAGTAATAGGCAGTTGTATTTCGGGATTTTCCTTTGCGGAAAAATTTACCGTTTCTGATTTGCAGTTTGAAGGTCTGCAGCGGCTGACTTTAGGTGCTGCGCTGCTCAGTTTGCCTATTCGGGAAGGTGATGCCGTTGACGATTATGTATTAGGAAAAGCGTTAAAACAGCTTTATGCCAGCAGTTACTTTGAGTCTATTGAGTTACTCAGAGAGGGGGATGTTTTAATATTCAAAGTAAAAGAACGTCCTACCATTAGTGATGTAGAACTCTCCGGAAACAAAAAGCTCACTGAAGAACAAATCTTTGATTCGCTTAAATCATCAGCGCTGAAAGTGGGTGAATCTCTGGATCGTACTACTCTCTCGGGAATTGAAAAAAGTCTTGAAGATTTTTATCATAGTGTGGGTAAATACAGTGCCAAAGTTGAGGCCGTGGTGACGTCATTACCACGTAATCGTGTCGCGATTAAATTTAGATTTAAAGAAGGGCGCACGGCAAAAATTGAGCAGATAAATATTGTCGGTAACAATGCTTATACGGATCAAGATTTATTAAAACGCCTGACCCTAGGTGATTCCGGTGGTTGGTGGGACTTCTTTGCTGATGATGCCTACCAAAAACAGAAACTGGCGGGTGATCTTGAAGTTATCAAAAGTTATTATTTAGACCGTGGTTATATTCGTTTTGCTATTGATGAGTCGCAGGTAGCATTAACGCCCGATAAAAAAGGGGTTTACGTTACGGTTAATATTAATGAAGGAAAAATATACAGTGTTTCTGATGTTAATTTTATCGGTAACCTGCTCGGTTATGATGATGATATTGCCTCACTTGTCCCTTTTAAGCGCGGTGATACTTATGCGGCTTCCGAGGTCATATTTACAGAACAAAGTATTCGTAAGTACTTTGGCCGTTTAGGCTATGCCTATCCGGAAATCACTACTTATCCTGAAATTAATGATGCGACCAACAGTGTGGTTATCAATTTTTCTGTGGCTCCAGGATCGCGCGGTTATGTACGGCATATCAATATCTCCGGCAACACGACAACCAAAGATGTGGTTATACGCCGAGAGATGCGCCAAATGGAAGGTGGTTGGTTATCAAGCAAAAATATTGAAACCTCAAAATCGCGCTTAAATCGGCTCGGGTTTTTCTCCAAAATTGATATTAATACGGAAAGAATAAGTGATGATTTAGTTGATTTAAACCTTAACGTTGAAGAACAGGCTTCCGGTTCTTTTAATGCAGGTATCGGATATGGTACCGAATCCGGAATTAGTTTAACTGCAGGGGTACAGCAGAATAACTTTTTAGGTTCGGGTGATAAAGTTGGCTTTGAAGTAAAAACCAACCAATATAATCTCAGTGCAAATGTTAACTATACAACGCCTTATCTGACTAAAGATGGGGTCAGTGCCGGTGGTCGTCTTTTTTATGATAAATTTGAAGCAGGCGATGCAAATATTGTTGATTATACCAATACAACTTACGGGGTGCGTTTAAATAGCGGTTTTCCGGTGAATGAAACAAACCGTTTAGGATTTAGTGTCGGTTGGGAAAATAACAGTATTTCACAATTAAAGTCCTATGCGCAATTACAGCAATTTTGGGATATTTATGACTCACATCTGGAGGCCGATGGCTCAGCAACATTTCAGAACTTTGATATCTCCGCTAATTGGACAAGAAATAATTTAGATAGAGGACAGTTAGCGACTCAGGGGACGAAGCATTCTCTATCGAGTAAAATAACGGTTCCTGGTTCTGACTTACAATATTTTAAAGTTGATTTTAATATTAGTCATTATCAGCGCATTACCGAGTCGGGAGATTGGACGACTTTAGTCAGGGCCTCTGGAGGATACGGAAACGGTTATGGACAACTTGAGGGTAATGATCAGATTTTACCTTTCTTTGAAAATTATTATGTCGGCGGCTATCGGACCCTGCGCGGTTTCGCTAGTAATACCGTCGGTCCTCGTGCTTTGTATTATACCGATGGTAATACACTCTTAACCGATAATGCGGTCGGTGGTAACGCTAAATATACCCTGAGTGGCGAAGTGATTTTCCCTGTTCCCTTTTTAGATGAAGCTTATGCAAGACAAGCGCGCACCAGCCTATTTGTTGACGCGGGTGAAGCATGGGACACAGAATTTGATTATGATACTTACAGTCGACACTGTACACAAAATTGCGATTATCTTGGTGATTACTCTAAACCGGGTAGGATTAGAGCCTCAGTCGGTACTCAAATCACTTGGGTATCGCCAATGGGACCGTTAATATTCACGCTGGCATTGCCTTTAATCAAGTATGAGGGCGATCAGACTGAAATATTCTCATTTAATATCGGCGAAACTTTCTAAGCATTTATTTATACTAATTCCACTGACTAAGTGGCGTGATTTTTTCAATAATTTTCAATTATCAAGGAGCTAAAAGATGAAAGCGTTTTTTAAAATAGTTACATTAGCCGCAACACTGGTTTTCGTTCCCTACACGAACGCGGCACAGGGAGTACAAAAAATTGCCGTAGTATACCCATCAAAAATAATGCAGGAATCTCCGCAACGTAACAAGATTATTAAAAAATTAGAAAATGAGTTCAAGGGGCGTTATCAAGCTCTGCAGCTGTTAGAAAATGAAATTAAGAAATTAGAAAAAACAGTTCAGCGTGATGCCGAATTATTAGGTAAAGATAAAGTGACCGCAATGAAACGTCAGGTTGAGGTTAAAGTATCTGAGTACAAATTAAAACGTAAAGCATTTGAAGAGGATAACCGTCGTCGTCAAGGTGAAGAGCAGCAAAAAGCATTAATTGTACTGCGTGACGTTATCAATAATATTGCAGCGCAAGACGATTACGATATTATTCTTAATGGCGAGCAAATTGTTTTTTCTAAAACCACACTTGATATATCCGATCGCGTTATTAAAGAAATTAGCAAAAAATAGGTTATCAAGTATGGTGTACAATTTAGGGCAATTAGCAAAACAACTTAATGCACAATTGGTCGGGGATGCTGATCTCAAAATATATCGACTTGCAACTTTTGAAAAAGCCGGGCAGGGTGATATTACCTTTGTATCGGATAAAAACTTATTAGCCAGATTAGATGAATGTAATGCGAGTGCGATTGTATTGCCGAACTTTTTTAAACAAGGCTATCAAGGCAATGCGCTGTTTATGGAAATCCCCTATGTGGGTTATGCATTATTAGCCAGGATTTTTGATACGACGCCAAATCCGCAACCTGTTATTGCCACCTCAGCACAGATTCATAAAGATGCAAAAATAGGTCATAATGTGACTATTGCGCATAATGTGGTGATTGAAGAGGGAGTTGTAATTGGTGATAATTGTCAAATTATGGACAATGTTGTCGTGGGGCAGTACAGCACTCTGGGAGAAAAAACCAGAATCTACCCTAATGCCACTCTTTATCATCAAACTGAGTTGGGTAAGCGCTGTATTATTCATGCGAATGCGGTTATCGGAGCCGATGGTTTTGGCAATGCGCCATATCAGGGGACTTGGATTAAAATTCCGCAAATAGGCAAAGTTATTATTGGTGATGATGTTGAAATCGGGGCTTCAACAACGATTGATCGTGGCGGGTTATCGGATACGCTGATTGGAGACGGCGTCAAAATTGACAATCAATGTCAAATTGCCCATAACGTTTCAATTGGTGCACATACTGCAATCGCAGGTGGTTCAAACATTGCGGGCAGTACCAAGGTAGGCTCAAACTGCATTATAGGCGGATCTGTTGCCATGAATGGCCATATAAGCATTGCAGATAACGTCGTTGTTACGGGTGATAGCATGGTAATGCGCAGTATTACAGAACCGGGTATTTATTCATCCGGCGTACCTGCACAAAAAAACAAAGCATGGCGTAAAACAACAGCTTATACATTAAAGATTGATGATCTATTTAAACGTGTGAAAGCACTTGAAAAACAACTAAAAGATAATACTTAAGGAATAAAAAATCGTGACCAACGAATTAAATTCACTAGACATCAAAGAGATCATGGATCTTTTACCGCATCGTTACCCCTTTTTACTGGTCGATCGCGTGCTTGATTATGTACCGGGTAAAAGGCTGCATGGTATTAAGAATATCTCTTTTAATGAGCCCCAATTTACTGGGCATTTTCCAGGAACACCTATTTATCCCGGTGTTATGATCCTTGAATCATTAGCACAAGCAACCGGTGTACTTGCCTTTGCAACCTACGGAAAACCCGCTGTAAATGAATTGTATTTTCTGGCATCAATGGATAAAGTGCGCTTTAGAAGGCCCGTTGTACCGGGTGATGTTTTAGATCTTGAAGTCATCTATCTCAAGGATCGCCGTGGCATGGGTAAATTTGAATGTGTCGCAAAAGTGGATGGACAAGTCGCCTGCGAAGCGATGATCATGTGCGCAAGAAGAGAGATTTAATGACTACAAAAATAGCAATGATTCATCCAACGGCGATTGTGCATGAAAATGCCATCATTGGAAAGGATGTAGAAATTGGACCTTATACAATTATTGGTGATCGCGTTGAAATTGGTGATAATTGCTGGATAGCACCACATGTTGTTATCAAAGGTCCTACCAAAATGGGTAAAGGCAATAAAATTTACCAGTTTGCTTCAATAGGAGAAGATTGCCAGGATCTGAAATATAACGGAGAAGAAACTTTCCTGGAGATTGGCGACAATAATGTTTTTCGTGAAAGTTGTACTATTCACCGCGGAACGGCCCAGGATAAGGGCACGACACGCATCGGTAATCATAATTTACTGATGGCTTATGTGCATGTAGCGCATGATTGTGTACTGGGTGATAACATTATTTTATCAAATAATGCCACCTTAGCTGGTCATACTAAGATCGCGAATAATGTCATTATAGGGGGTCTTTCTGCACTGCATCAATTTACCCGTGTTGGTGAGTTTGCCATGATTGGCGGCTGCTCTGCGGTAAACAAAGACATTCCGCCGTACTTTATGGCGACGGGAAATTATGTGGAAGCGCAGGGTGTTAACTCGGTGGGGTTAAAACGCAGTGGTTTTGACAGTAAAGCTATTATGGAAATAAAACGCGCTTATAAAATACTTTGTCGCGAAGGTAATACGCTTGCGCAGGCAAAACTTAAAATTGCAGAAAAATTAGCAGGTTGTCCAGAATTACAGGTTTTATACGATTTTATCTGTGAAGACAGTCGTGGCATCGTCCGTTAAGCATTTTGTGCTGTAGTTTTATATTTGAAATAGGCTCATTAGAGCCTTTTTTTTTAAGAGCGAATTGAGATATGAATAAACCCTTAAGAATCGGTTTAATTGCTGGAGAAGCTTCAGGTGACATCCTAGGTGAAGGTTTAATTAAAGCATTAAAAATACATTATCCTAATGCTGTCTTCGAAGGGATCGCCGGGCCAAAAATGATTAAGCAGGGCTGTACCGCTTTGCATCCGCTAGAAGCTTTGTCGGTGATGGGATTTGTCGAAGTACTGGGTAAACTAAGCAGTATTTTGCGTATTCGAAAATCTATTATCAACCATTTTATCGCCAACCCACCGGATATTTTTATTGGTATTGATGCGCCGGATTTTAACCTGACGGTTGAGCTGAAATTAAAACAGCAATCTATTAAAACGATTCATTATGTCAGTCCTTCTGTCTGGGCCTGGAAACAGTGGCGTATCCATAAAATTGCCAAAGCCACGGATCTGGTTTTAGCTTTTCTGCCCTTTGAAAAATCGTTCTATGACCGATTTGATGTACCTTGCCGCTTTGTTGGCCATACGCTTGCGGATCAATTGCCGCTGCAACCAGAAAAGCGACAAGCACGGCAAGTGCTTGGCCTTCAGGCTGATGCTAAATTACTGGCCATTTTACCGGGTAGCCGAAAAGCCGAAGTTGAAATTTTAGGCCCTATATTTTTACAGTCGGCAGCGTTACTCAGCAGGAAATACCCAGACTACAAATTTATTGTCCCTATGGTTAATGAGGCGCGTAAAAAACAACTTTTAGAGCTGCAACAGCAATATGCTCCGGATTTGCCCCTGCAGATTTTTGACGGGCAGGCGAGCGCCGTTCTACAGTCAGCCGATGCGGTACTACTTGCCTCGGGCACGGCAGCATTAGAAGCAATGCTCGCCAAAGTGCCGATGGTGGTTGCCTATAAAGTGAATCTTCTCACTTATGTTATTGCCAAAGCCTTAGTAAAGGTTAAATACACTTCACTGCCGAACCTAATTGCCGATAAAGAAATTGTAAAAGAGCTCAGTCAATATAATTGTACGGTGGACAATATAGTCGCAGCATTAGAGCCCTTATTAGGCCAGGATAACCATGAAATGATCAATACTTTTATCCAATTGCACAAGCTGATTCGCTGTGATGCCGACCAGCAAGCAGCCCAGGCTGTGGTTGATCTAATAAATAAAAAATAGACCTAATAGAGCGTAATATGAGTAATTTAAAAATTGATTTTCCTGCCGTTGTATACCCCGATTTCAGCTTGATTGCGGGTGTTGATGAGGTAGGGCGAGGTCCCTTAGTCGGCGATGTGGTGACCGCCTGTGTTATTCTGGATGCCAATAATCCCATATTGGGTTTAGCCGATTCGAAAAAACTCAGTGAAAAGAAACTGGCGCTGTTGTTTGATGAAATACAGGAAAAAGCTCTGTATGTGGCCGTAGGCCGCGCCTCTCCTGCGGAAATAGATGAGCTTAATATTTTGCATGCGACTATGCTTGCGATGCAGCGTGCGGTTGATAATCTAAGCATTCAGCCAGAATTTGTCTTTATTGACGGCAACCGTTGTCCTCAATTGAGCATGCCCTGTGAAAGTGTTGTAAAAGGGGATGCGCGTGTTGCCGAAATAAGTGCAGCATCTATTATTGCTAAGGTCACTCGGGATCGAGAAATGCGTGAATTAGATAAACAATATCCACAATATGGCTTTGCTAAGCATAAAGGCTATCCTACCAAAGCACATTTTGAAGCAATCGAAAAATACGGTGTCACAGCCGAATATCGTAAAAGTTTTAAACCCGTTAAAAAGGCGCTGGGTTTGTTATAATAGTCAATTGAAACAATCGAATATCGTAATCGTTTTGAAGCCGTTAAAA
This sequence comes from Psychromonas sp., assembly GCA_047629075.1. Classification (GTDB taxonomy): domain Bacteria; phylum Pseudomonadota; class Gammaproteobacteria; order Enterobacterales; family Psychromonadaceae; genus Psychromonas. Next base: position 9,095 of record JBLHWW010000054.1, read on the forward strand.
AGGCAGCGGATTTGTGAGAAAAAGCAACAAAAAACAGAGTGCCACACTTGCATATCGTAAACGTTTTAAAGCCGTTAAAAAGAGAATGGATTTGTTATAATAACGCATTGAAGTAAATCGCTATTATAAAATCCGCGCATATTGCTAAATTTTTAAGCAGGTAAACACCAGCAGATCTGTTATTCAAATAATAGTAAAGTTATAAAATCGAGATTGTATGTCAGCAGAGCAAAGCACAAGTATTTCAACTAACCAGCCAAAGTTTATTCACTTAAGAGTGCACAGTGATTATTCTATGGTTGATGGTGTCACTAAAATCAAACCCTTAGTAGCGAAAGCCGCTGCATTAAATATGCCGGCATTAGCTATTACCGAACAGACTAATTTTTGCGGTTTGGTTAAGTTTTATGGTGCCGCCCATGACGCCGGCATCAAGCCGATTGTGGGTGTCGATTTTTGGGTGAAAAGTGAACTGCTTGCAGATGAACAGTTTCGTATTACGGCACTGGCAATGGATAATGACGGTTATAAAAATCTGACTGAATTAATCTCTAAAGCGTATTTACGGGGCCATGTTGGAGGCCGTGCTGTGATTGATCTGGCCTGGTTAGCTGAGCATAATCAGGGCATTATTTTACTTTCCGGCGCTAAAGATGGCGATCTGGGTAAAGCATTATTAAAAGGCAACCATCAGCTTGCGGTTGAAATTATTCAATTTTATCAACAATATTTCGCGCAGCGTTATTACATCGAATTAATACGTACCAATAGGCTTCATGAAGAAACCTATCTGCATTACGCCTTAGATTGGGCTGAAAAATACCAGCTTCCCGTTGTTGCAACCAATGAAGTCGTTTTTGCCGATAAAGCGCTTTATGATGCCCATGAAATTCGAGTTTGTATTAATCAGGGGTATACATTAGGCGATAATCGCCGTCCTAAACAATACAGTGATGAGCAATATCTTCGCAGCCAAGAGGAGATGTGTGAACTTTTTTCAGACATTCCCGAGGCCCTTGAAAACAGTGTTGAAATCGCTAAACGCTGTAATGTGACACTGCGCTTAGGTGAATATTTTTTACCTGACTTTCCAACGGGTGATCTGTCAATAACAGACTATTTCTGTGATGTTTCAAGACAAGGTTTAGAAGACCGTTTAGCCATTTTGTTTGATAAAAATTCGCCTGAATTTGCCGATATTCGCATCCCCTATGATCAACGTTTACAAATTGAATTAGACGTGATCAATACTATGGGGTTTCCCGGGTACTTTCTAATCGTGATGGAATTTATTCAGTGGAGTAAAGATAATAAGATTCCTGTTGGACCCGGACGGGGTTCTGGCGCTGGGTCATTAGTGGCTTATGCACTGAAAATAACAGATCTTGATCCCCTTGAGCTGGAATTACTGTTCGAACGATTCTTAAATCCGGAACGTGTTTCGATGCCCGATTTTGATATCGATTTCTGTATGGACAGGCGCGATGAAGTTATCGACCACGTTGCTGAACTTTACGGGCGAGACGCAGTATCACAGATCATTACCTTTGGTACTATGGCGTCAAAAGCGGTAATACGCGATGTCGGGCGGGTATTAGGGCATCCCTATGGTTTTGTTGATGGGATTTCCAAGCTTATTCCGCCAACACCGGGTATGACCTTAAGTAAAGCATTTGCAGAAGAGCCACGTTTACAGGAACGTTATGACGGTAGTGAAGAGGTACGCGCATTAATTGATATGTGCCGCACCTTAGAAGGGACGATTCGTAATGCTGGTAAACATGCCGGTGGTGTGGTTATTTCGCCAACCACTATTACCGATTTTGCGCCTTTATATTGTGATGAGCAGGGTCATAACCCGGTGACCCAATTTGATAAAAATGATGTTGAAACCGCAGGGTTAGTAAAATTCGACTTTCTGGGCTTACGTACCCTGACTATAGTGCAATGGGCGCTAGATATGGCTAATGCGCATAAAAATGTGCGTGGTGAAGAGCCTATCTTTATTGAAAAAATCTGTCTTACGGAACCCGCCTGTTTTGAGCTGTTAAAACGTTATGAAACAACGGCGGTATTTCAGTTAGAGTCACGCGGCATGAAGGATCTTATCCGCCGTCTGCAGCCCGACAGTTTCGAGGATATGATAGCGCTGGTTGCACTGTTTCGTCCGGGACCCTTGCAGTCGGGCATGGTAGATAACTTTATTGAACGTAAGCATGGCCGAGAGGCGGTTTCTTTCCCCGATGAAAAATGGCAGCATGAATCCTTAGAAGAAATTTTATCCCCAACCTACGGCATTATTCTCTACCAAGAACAGGTTATGCAGATTGCGCAGGTGTTATCGGGTTATACGCTTGGCGGGGCAGACATGCTGCGCCGCGCTATGGGTAAGAAAAAACCTGAAGAGATGGCCAAGCAGCGTGAAACCTTTGAACAGGGTGCAATTGATAATGGGATTGATGGCGAACTCGCTATGAAAATCTTTGATTTAGTTGAAAAATTTGCGGGTTATGGTTTTAATAAATCGCATTCTGCGGCCTATGCGCTGGTGTCCTATCAAACGCTGTGGATGAAAACCTTTTACCCTTCCTATTTTATGGCTGCTGTTATGTCGGCGGATATGGATAATACCGAAAAAATCGTTACCTTAGTGGCGGAATGTCAGAGTATGGGGCTCGATCTCGGCCCCCCGGATGTAAACGAAGGTTTATTCAAGTTTAATGTCGATCCTGATCTGCGTATTATCTACGGTATCGGCGCGGTTAAAGGCGTTGGAGAAGCCCCCGTTGATGCGATTATCGAAGCGCGGACAGCGGGCGGTAAATTTATCGATCTGTTTGATTTTTGCAATCGAATTGATCTTAAACGCTGTAATAAACGCATTTTAGAAAAACTAATTTTAGCGGGCGCACTCGATAAACTCGGTCCGCACCGTGCCGCTTTGATGGAAACACTACCGAATGCTCTGAAGTCTGCACTGCAGCATAAAAAAGCGGAATCCTTTGGGCAAAGTGATCTTTTTGGTGTCTTAACCACGGACAGTGAAGAGATTGCGGATAAATTTTCTTCAGTAGATAAATGGCCAGAGAAACAATGGTTAGCGGGTGAAAAAGAAACGCTGGGTTTATATCTGACGGGTCACCCCATTAATCAATATGAAACAGATATTCGTGCTTTTCATTGTCTCAAATTAGCTAACCTGGTAGCTAACCGCCGCGGTCAAAATAGCCGTGTTGCGGGTCTGATTCTAAGTATGCGCATTATGGTGACTAAAGCGGGTAAACGTATGGGTATTATTACCTTAGATGATAAAAGTGCGCGTATGGAGATAACCGTCTTTGCCGATCTTCTGGATCAGTATGAAGATCTTCTACTCGCTGATAATGTTATTGTTTTGCAGGGGCAAGTCAGTGAAGATTATTTTAACGGGGGGTTAAAAATGAACGCCCGTGAAGTGATGAGTATTGAGCAGGCGCGTGAACGTTTTGCTTCAAAACTGCGTTTAAAAGTTAATAGCGCTAATATTGATGCTGATTTTCAACGACTGTTAAAGGAGGCATTACTGCCTGCTAAAGGCGGCTTATGTCCTGTGTATCTTGAATATACTAATTCACTTGCCCAAACTGAGCTGGTATTGGAACGACGATGGTCGATCACCCCAAGTGATGATCTTTTATTTTCATTATCCAGATTGCTTGGGCCTGAAAATGTGACTTTGCATTTTGATCATGTTAACTAGGTCATGTTAATTAAGGAATCAAAAATGAATAAAGCTGATTTATTTACTGCCTTTCAGGCGCAACTAAACTTAATACTTGCCCCGCAAATAAACCGCGATCATAATTTTCATATTGCGCTCAGTGGGGGATTAGATTCCGTGGTGCTATTGCATCTATTTTCACGACTGCGCGCATTTGATAAAAAATATTTTCTTTGTGCCCATCACATAAACCATGGTTTAAGTGATAATGCAGCCTATTGGCAACTGTTTTGCGAAAATCTATGTGTTTCATTAGGCATTGATTTTTGTTGCTCGACGGTGATTTTAGAGAAAAAAAATCGTATTAGTCTGGAAGCGCTGGCAAGGGAAAAGCGTTATGCTTGTTTAACGGGTAATCTCTCAGATAATAGCTACTTAATTACCGCACATCATCAGGATGATCAACTGGAAACTGTTCTGCTCGCTTTGAAACGGGGTTCGGGTAGTACCGGTTTACAGGGTATTCAAAAAAAGCAAAAGCTGCATAAAGGTTATTTAATTCGGCCTTTATTAAACTTTTCGCGTCAGCAGCTAGAAGGCTATGCACAACTTTTTCAGTTGGAATGGATTGAGGATGAAAGTAATCAGGATCAGGCTTTTGACCGTAATTTCATTCGCCATGCGATTACGCCATTATTAAAAAAACGCTGGCCGGGGATCGGTAAAGCCGTTGCGCGCAGCGCTAATATTTGTCAGGAACAGCAGCAGCTCTTAGATGAAATCGCCTCGGCGGATTTTAATCTTCTGGTTGAACTTTCACTCAATCAACAAGTATTACCCATTGCAGACTTAGCGGCACTGAGCATTGGAAGGCGTAATAATCTATTACGCTTTTGGTTTAAAAAAAACCAGCTAGACTACCCATCGGCAAAACAATTACAGGCACTTTGGGCTGATGTCGCATTAGCGACTATTGATGCACAACCGCTGCTGCAATTCAAAGGCCACTCGGTTCGTCGCTATCGTAGCGATCTTTATCTTGTTAATGATAGTAAGCTTGCCACCCGCATTGCTGAGAAGATTTGCTGGCAGGGGCAGGATAAAATTGTTTTACTCGAGGGATTAGTTGAATTGTCCTTTAATGTTGAGAAAGACAATAAGGCCGCTGAAAATTTACTTAACTTGGGTGATAATGCAAAAGTTGAAATCTGTTTCCGTTCCCAACTACCTGCCAATGTAACCTGCCAGCCCTTGGGTAGAAGATGTTCCCGCAGTATCAAAAAACTCCTGCATGAATACCATATAGCGCCCTGGTTACGAGATTTAGTGCCTTTTATTCTGCTCGATGGCGAGCTTAAAATGGCGGTTGGGTTATGGTCTTGCCAGTCTGAAAAAACAGCCAGCAAGCCACGTTATTTAAGTGTTTCTTTTGTTTAAACTGACAACAGATAGCTGACAGCTGACAGCTGACAGCTGATGGCTGACAGCTGATGGCTGATGGCTGATGGCTTATCTGTTCTGCAAATAAGGTGCCAGTTGTTTGGCCATATATTGTGCTATCCAGGGTTGCGCTTCTGCTGTCGGGTGCAGACCGTCATTCATCATCCATTGTGGCTTGACTATCACCTCTTCCATAAAAAATGGTATTAAGGGCGTATTGTATTTTTCACTTAATTGTGGGTAAAGTGAACTAAATGCCTGACTGTAACGTTTACCATAGTTAGGTGGAACTTGGATTTGCATTAAGATGGGAACGCCATTTTGAGATTTAATTAAGTTAATTATCTGCTTAATATTCTCCATCACTAATGCGGGTGCGAAACCACGTAAGCCATCATTTGCACCCAGTTCAATTAAGACAGACGTGGGTTTATGTAACGACAATAATTCAGGCAAGCGGGCTAAGGCATTATTTGTTGTATCGCCAGAGATGCTTGCATTAACAACAGTGGTTGATTTCTCGAGTGTCTGCAGTTCTGCACTTAACAAAGAAGGCCAACTCTGCTCGATGGACATATTATAACCGGCACTTAAACTGTCACCCAGAATGAGCAGTGTTTGACCATTGGCTGCTGTACAAAAAAGCAGAGCAACATAAAAGGAAAATATTTTCGTCATGTCATTATCCATTATAAAAGCAATATCAGTGAGTAAATCCGTCATTTCTAATGAAACCGAATTATCTATTCTAAAAGATATCACATTTGACGTCGTTGCGGGTGAGACGGTCGCTATTGTTGGTACATCCGGAGCGGGTAAATCAACTTTAATGGCCTTGTTGGCTGGATTAGACATTGTCAGCTCAGGTGAGATTGAATTACTGGGTCAGCCTTTATCGCAGTTGAATGATGAGCAACGTGCTCAAATCCGCAGCGAATCAATAGGTTTTGTTTTCCAGAGTTTTTTGTTGATTCCATCATTATCCGCAGTCGAGAATGTGACCTTACCGGCTGTTTTACGTGGAGAGGGGGAGGATATAGATAAAGCTAAGAAGCTACTCGATTCCGTTGGACTGACTGGACGTGAAACGCATCTGCCTGCACAGTTATCCGGTGGCGAGCAGCAACGTGTGGCATTAGCAAGGGCATTTATGACCCAGCCAAAAATACTGTTTGCCGATGAGCCAACGGGTAATTTAGATGAGCACACGGCAGAAAATATTATTGAACTTTTATTCGAAATGAATCGTGATCATGGCACGACTTTGGTCTTAATAACCCATGATAGCAATTTAGCTAAACGCTGCGATCGTACTCTTTCTATTCACGCCGGCCAGCTGCAGGAGGTCTAATGGATAAGCATAGAATAACTTCTGGGCGAAAGATGGTAATACGTTGGAGTTGGCGTGAGATCTGGCAAGGGCAACTGTGGCCAGTGATGGTCGCACTTACCTTGATTATTGCCTGTGTTGTGGCGCTGTCTGCATTAGCGATTCGCGTTGAAAAGGTGATGACAGATCATGGCCGTTCGATGATTGCAGCCGATCTGGTTTTCTCTTCAGCGAATCCGACACCGGAATTAATATTGACTAAGGCTGAGCAACTCAGTTTAACAACGTCAGAACAAATCCGTTTTCAAACCATGGCATTTAGCGACAGCAGTATGCAGTTGGTGAGCGTTAAAGCGGTGCAAAGCAATTACCCGCTGCGCGGTGAGTTAATTTTAATTGGCTCGAATGCTTTGTCAAAAGGATCCTTGCAACCCGGGGAATTATGGATTGCTGAACGCTTGTTTTCTTTATTAGGGATTAAAATTGGTGACCAGCTTGCTATTGGTGATTTAACCCTAAAGGTCTCCGGGAAAATAGCATCGGAGCCTGAACTCACTTATAACCCTTTTCGGACTATGCCCAGTGTGTTTATTCATCAAGCGGATCTGGGGAAAACGGGGGCGGTACAATTAGGCAGTCGCGTACAATACCGGACTTTCTTTAAGGGTGGTGAGAGTGAACTTAAGCTGCTGCAGAAAGTTCACCCGCTACAAGCAGGTGAACGCTGGATAAGTGAAGGGAATCAGGGGCGAACAGCCGATTTAATTATAAAAGCGAAACAATACCTGTCGCTGACTATTTTGATGGTGATTCTAATGGCAGCGGTTACCTTAGTGTTGACCTGCCAGCATTATGCCGATAGCCGGACTAATACGGTGGCGATGTTAAAAAGTATGGGGGCTGGTAGACGCTGGTTGCGTCAATGGTTATTAAGCCAAGTCGGTTTGATGTTTGCAGCGGCTATTATTTTAGGTTCACTGATTGGCCTGGGGCTGGAGGCACTGCTGCGTTTACCTTTGGCGGGTATTTTACCGGATCAATTGCCGGGCTATGGTTGGCAGCCTTTTGTTTTTGGCAGCGCGGTGGCGTTGCTAATTGGTTTGCCTGCATTGGGAATACCGCTAATAAGGTTATTGGATACATCGGCTATTGCGGTGTTGCAGGCTCAGACTGTAAAACCCTCTAAAAAAGGATTATGGTTAATTGCTGTGCCTGTTATTGCATTTTTATTGATCTATGGCGCTAATACCTTAGTCTGGATGGTCTTTGGCGGATTAATAGCGCTCTTTGTGGTGCTTGCTAGCGCTAGTTATGTTTTATTACATCTTCTTAGTAAAGCCAAGTGGGGACCGGCTATGTCCCTTGCCTTAAGCCGCATTAAACGTTCTGCCAAAAGCAGTATGATGCAGCTGGCAGCATTGTCGGGATCGCTTATGCTGGTCGCGGTGATTTGGCTGGTAAGAACGGATTTGTTAAGTGATTGGCAGAAGACCTTACCAGCCGATGCGCCAAATGTATTTGCCATCAATATTGCGCCAACCGAGCAGCAAGCTTACTTAAAGCTGTTAGATGATAATCAGATCCAACGATCATTGGCTTACCCTATTATTCGTGGCCGCCTGAAGGAAATTAATGGTAAGAATGCAAAACAATCTGCAGATAATGGTAATGACCATATTAACGCCTTACATCGGGAATTAAACTTTACCTGGGTAACCGAGCTCCCCGATGATAATCCCGTGGTTGCTGGGCAGTGGACAGACCAAGAAGGGGTCTCTATCGAGCAAAGCTTAGCGGCTGATTTAGATATTAAAATAGGAGACAGATTAGGATTTGTCGTTAATAGCCAAGCCTTTAGCGTGCCAGTAAATTCAATTCGGAAAGTTGAATGGCAAAGTATGAAGCCAAATTTTTACCTTATTTTTACCCCTGATGTGGTTAAGGATTTACCTGCTACTTGGTTAGTTAGTTTTCGTATTAACGATCAAAAGCTGCCCTTCCTTAATCAGCTTGGACGCGATTACCCAACGGTTAGTTTATTAGATTTGCGCAGTATGGGCGGTAAACTGCAAACTATTTTAGGGCAAATAACCTGGTCACTAACGGTGCTTGCGGGTGTTGGCGTGCTCAGCGGGTTATTATTAATTTTTACTTTATTACGTTTAAGCTTGAATCAGCGGCAACGTGAAATCACATTATATAGAACATTAGGGGCAAGTAGGAAAAGAATTAGTCAAACCCTGTGGAGTGAATATGGAGTAATGGCGATTGCTGCAGGTTTTGTGGCCGTTGCAGGGGCCGAGTCAATCGTTTTTAGTTTGCTAAAATGGGGGTTTAAGTTAGATCCGAGCTTACATCCTTTAATGTGGTTCACTTTGCCATTTTTAGCCCTATTAGTGGTTTTTGCTAGTCTGATGAGTGTTATTAAGGGCTTGTTAAAACCTTTAAAGTAAAAATCCAACCATTAATAGCAGGCATTGTACTGCTATTAATGCCTTTCACTCGCTAAGCACAGGCATTACCCGCACTATACCTATTTACTTCAAACTGCTTTGTCAGGCGCAAGGTCGAAGACCAGAGCTAGACGCAACATGAGCTAATGGTTATTCTCTTTTTGATTGCTGCAATGCAGCACGGGTTTTCGACTTTGCGCCCCATAGGGCAAGAACAGTTGTGCTAATCTGCGTTGTTATAAAATCTCACTGTAGAACAACGATACTTCAATTTTATGCCTAGTATCTCAGTACAATTTTCCTTTCTGACTTTGGATCTTGAAGTAACATGGGTATATATTAAAGTTCTTTTAAATCTAAATGCTACTCATTTTATAAGAAAAAATTATTAACAATAAATTTTTTATAGGAATATTATTAAACTGTTTTATAATTTGATTGGCTATACTCTATAGATAAATTTTAATTTTATTTAGGTGCAGTTTGCATAGGGAGCTAACGGAAAAAGTGCTTAATGATCTGTTATTATTACTCTTTTTTGCAATTGTCAGCGTACTTATCTTTAAACGCCTGAGATTGTCAAATATTGTCGCCTACCTCTTTACTGGATTTGTGCTGGGTCCCTCGCTGTTTAATCTTCTTCACTCCTATCATGAAATAGAGCTGGTCGCCGAGTTTGGTATTGTTTTTTTAATGTTTTCACTCGGCTTGGAGTTTTCACTCAACAAACTAATTCAAATGAGTCGTGCCGTTTTTGGCATTGGGGCACTGCAGGTATGCGCTTCATTTTTTCTATTCTATTGGTTATGCCGCTTATTTGATCTGAGCTGGCAACAGGCCTTCACTATTGCCGGGGTTCTAACCATGTCGTCAACCGCTATTATCGTTAAAGTATTAAGCGATCAACAGAGGTTGGAATCAAAAACAGGTCGACTGGCAATTTCGATTCTTCTTTTTCAGGATCTTGCCGTGATCCCCTTTTTAATTATTATTCCTATCATTGCAATGCCGGGGCTTGAAGGCGGGATTGTGACCGCTTTGTCGCTTGCCTTTGTAAAAGGCGCGTTAGCCATTGCTGTTATTTTATCCATTGGGCGCTGGTTACTGCCAAGGTTTTTTGATGAAATGGCGAGTATGCGTTTTGATGAGATTTTTATTCTATCAACGCTGTTTGTCACTATTTTGGCCGCCTGGTTTACCCAATTACTGGGTTTATCCATGGCATTAGGTGCTTTTTTGGCGGGGATAATGCTTGGTGAAAGCCATTACCGCCATCAACTTTTAGCTGATATCAGGCCATTCAAAGATATTTTAATGGCCATCTTTTTTATCTCAATTGGTACGCTTTTGCAGTATCAGGTATTACTTGATGATTTTGGCTCATTAATTTTAATCGTAATAGGTGTGATGCTGGCAAAAATCTTAACCATCACCTTAGCGGCGGTTATTATGCGAGAGAAATTGACCACAGCACTGGGAACCGGTATTGCTTTAGCACAAATGGGCGAGTTTGGTTTTATATTGGTTGCATTGGCCAGTAAATATAAATTATTAGACGCGCAGTTATCTTCCCTGATTATTGCGACAGGGGTAATTAGCATGACTATTACGCCCTTATTAGTAAAATACAGCCATCATATCTCCCGTGAATTATTACACCATTCAGCCAAAGCTTTTCGTTTTCAAAAAACACTGCCCGGACAATTTACAAAACATACCATTATTTGTGGTTATGGACGTGTTGGGCAAATTGTTTCTCGGTTTTTAAAAAATGAATCACTGCCTTTTATTGTTTTGGACAGAGATCCAATGCGGGTCAAAGAGGCACTGGAGGGGGGAGAACTCATTGAATTTGGCGATGCGAGCCGCCGGGAAATATTGTTACTTGCCGGCATTGAAAAAGCCAATTTATTAATTATTACTTTTGATGACCTGCGCCGTTCAATGGCTTTATTGGGGCTGATTAGGGCCCTAAATCCGAGCCTTAAAGTGCTAGTGCGCACCAAGGATGATAGGGGCCTGGATCTGTTAAAAGCGGCGGGTGCTACCGAGGTTATCCCCGAAGTGTTAGAGGGTAGTTTGATGTTGATTGCTCATGTTTTGTTTTTATCCGGCGTACCAAGTCGGAGAATTTTACAGCGTTTAGAGAGTGAACGTAAAATTAAGTACCAGCATCTGCATGGTTTTTATTACGGACAAAATAGCCAAAGAGAAAATAATGCATGGCATATAGAGCAGTTGCATGCGGTAACCTTAATTGCAGGGGCTGAGGTAGTGGGGAGTTGTGTACAGGAATTTCACCTTGCCGGCGTTATAATCAAATCTGTGCATCGGGAAAATGGAGCCGAGGTAATGATTTCAGAAAAAGTACTTTTTGAAGTGGAAGATCTGGTTTTACTGCAGGGTGATAAAGATAGGTTACAACTTGCTGAGAAAATTTTGCTTGGAAAGTGTTACTATGTCCCTGTTTAAACCCTAATAGTCTTTAAGTGCTTGGGGAAGAGCTGCTTAAGCTGGTGAAAATTATACCAGCTACATAATATAATCTAAAAAGTGGGCAAAGGAAGAGTATCATTGTTCGTTTTTTCTATTAGTGCTCATTTTTAGCAATATTTATCCCTGATTTTACTTTATCCCTAATCTAACGCCATTTTCAATACGAGTGTTCTATGTCTGAAAATTTATCTGAAACGTTGTTTGCACATACATTTAATGTGCAGGAAACATCAACTCTTATCGCTAACTCCGCAACGAAAAAAAACCATAAACAAAATGATGTTGTTATGGAGGGAGAACAAAAACCGGGTTGGTATCGTTTAAT
>JBLHWW010000055.1:0-20815 GCA_047629075.1 Psychromonas sp.
CCTGTTCCGCTGTAATACATTTCACCGAGTTGGTACTGCGAATCGACGTCACCTTGCGCCGCTTTCTGCAAAGTAGATGCATTGGCAAAAAAAGAAAATGAGATCAACAGGCAGATAAATATATTGAGATATTTTTTCATGATTGGGTTTTCCCTTAATTTTGTAAAGATATGTGGTTTCTTATAAGACCAACCAGTTCGAACGCAAAAATTGTTTGTGAGTAAAATGTACAAATAATACACAACATAAAGACTAAAACAAGCGAGTTATTCGAACTATACCCTCTTCTTATGTTAAAAAATCCGTTTACCTCGCTGCAATAAAGCATCATTTGATTAACAGACGTTTTATGGGATTAAAATAGGCGCATTTGATTTGAGACCATTTCATCAAAATTTTTGCCAAGCAGCGGTAGAATAGCTTCTGCTATTGGTTTCAGCTGCTTATCTATATAGTGCTGATAGTCAATCCTGGATTGCAGATAATCGGCGGGCTCGGGTCCATTGACCGTGATCAGATAAGCAATCCGCCCTGAACGCTGGTATTGCAGTGGACGGCCTAAATTGGCATTAATCTTATCGGCTAAACGTGCAGCGCGTACCTGCGGAGGCACATTTTTAAGATACGCATTCAAAGGACGCCCCAGGCGCTTGTGGTAAATTAACTGCGGATCCAGCTGCCCCTTATTTAAAAGCGTAATCGTCTCGTTTATTAAGCTGTCTATCGGCTCCTTGGCAAACACTTTAGCATACAATTTTTTCTGAAAATCCTGAGCTAGTTCCGTCCAATCGGAGCGCACCGTCTCTAACCCCTTAAATAACATCAATTCACCGTCAGTCGTTACTTTTAATCCGGCATAACGTTTTTTAGATCCGGTCTCGGAGCCCCGTAATGTCGGCATAAAAAATTTCCGGAAACAGGTTTCAAATTCAATTTCCAGAAAACAATCTAATTGGTATTCAAGGTGCAGTTTCTCCGACCAATATTGATTAATACGTTTTTCAAGCACCTTTCCGCGCGCTTCTGCGTCAATGACATTAGTGCAGTGCTGTAACCAAACAAAGGTTGAATCGGTATCCCCGTAAACTACCTGATCTCCCTGTTGTTCAATAAAAGCGCGCGTTTCCTGCATAATTTGATGGCCGCGCAGGGTAATGGAACTGGCCAGGCGTGTATCGTGAAAACGGCAGCCCGCTGAACCCAGCACTCCGTACATACTGTTCATGATTATTTTAATCGCATGCTGAAAGGGCTGATTATTTTCTCTTTTAGCTGACTCCCTTGCCGCGGTCAGCTTAGTGATAATATCCGGTAGATGATGTTTATGGCGGCTAAACCTTGCCCCTCTAAAACCGGGGATAGAATCAGTTTCATTTTCCTTAAGTCCTGCAATCATACCCATCGGATCAATTTTAAAGGTACGAATAATGGAGGGATATAATGATTTAAAATCCAGCACTAATACCCAGTCATAAAGACCCGGTGTGGAATCCATGACAAATCCACCGGGTGAATGTTGCGCTTCAATATCACCAATATTAGGTGCTATGTAACCGCTACGGTGTAATAACGGCAGGTACAGATTAGTAAAAGCGGCAACTGATGCGCCCCTGCGATCCAGTGCTAAACCGGTTAATTGAGCACGTTGTATCGTATATTCCGTTAACTGCGCTTTGGCAAATAGTCGCTCAACAAGCAAACAGTCCTGCAGATTATAACGCGCCAGTGAGACAGGCTCTTGCTCAAATTGACGTTTTATCTCCACCCCCTTATTGTGCGTATTGGTGATCAGTTTGCCTGTCGATAAGAGGGCTTGACTAACAAATTCCAGACTAAAACTTTCAAACATCCAGCCCGCATTTTTAAGCTGATCAATGCCATCCAAAACCACTCTACCATTTAAAATAACAGTGCCTTGATCTAGATCGCTACTGTGTGGTAACCAGCGTAATGCAGAACCATCTCGCCCGAGTCTTAAGGGCATATTATGTGCTTCAGCGCGTTTCGCTAGCAGGCGAAGATCAAAACGAGCAACGGCCCAGCCAATAACCGCATCCGGATCGTGCAATTGAAACCAGGCTTCTAGCGCAGACAATAAGGCCGCTTCATTTACAAGCCATTGGATGTTTATATTATCACTGGGCTGACATTCCCCGATCATCAGTACCGTTGCACAGCGCTCGGTTTGCAACTTCACAGCACTATTATCGGTTGACCCATTATAGATCGCCCCATTGCCATAGCTAAGTCCAACGGAATAAAGTTCTCCCAAAGGACTGCATTCAATATCCAGTGAAACCTGTTTAAGCTTAGGTGTTAACGTAGCAGGTGAAAGCTTTTCGGCCTGGCAGTGCCAGTAACTCCCCAGCCAATGGAACTTACCCTGCACAGAGACAGTCCCATAAATAAAACGTTCCATAAGATAACGGTCACATACTCTGATATCGGCTTCGAAAATGGCAATGGACGCAGCCGTTAAGATATCCTGAAGCTTTCTGAAAATTTTATTTTTCAAGCAATAAACAGCGCTAACAGATAGTCCGTTAAAAGAGGTCAAAGAGAGAGGCCGAATTTCATCGAGGGTCAAATGCGCTGCTGACCACAATGCCTGCGCCCTAACAAGCTCCCGCTGGTGAATAAGAAATACATAACGTTGTGCAGGTAGAGTAACTTTGCAGGGCCCCTGTTCGCTAGCAAGCCACAACTCCAACGCCACACCTTGCGGCGTATCATATTGCCGGCGTGTGAGGATTAACCCTGTAATTTGATGACGCACTGATCCTGACATAAAATAAACTTAGCTCAAAATAATTGGTAAAAGTATCTTCAATAACCGAAATTGGCACATTTTCTGCCCGGCGAGGGAAAGCTGAGCAGGTCAAATTAATCTGTTTATCATATTATAAAGGAAGGATCAAAACGATTTAGGGTAAGCATAAAAGCGCAACTGCGCCTTTTTGTGTAAGTTATTTAAACGCGAGTATTAGTGTCCCGATCCGCTTTTAGTCTGTCGCTTACGCTAGAGATGCTGCACAGCACTTTTTAAAAGTGAGGATTAGTGTCCACATCCGCCTTTGGTATGTACATGGCCATGAGTGACTTCTTCTTCTGTCGCCTCGCGCAGTGTAACCACTTCAATAGCAAAGGTTAAAGTTTTTCCTGCAAGGGGATGATTTAAATCACAATCGGCATTAAAACGCCCAACTTTTACTATGGTCACCTGCTCACGCCCCTGATTTGATTCAACCACCGCTGTCATACCCGGCTTCCAGACTTTTGCCCCCTGCAGGTGTTTAATAGGAATGCGTTGTAAAGCACCTTCTCTACGTTGACCGTAACTTTGCTCTGGCGTTAATGTCACCTCTAATTTGTCGCCGACTGTTTTACCAACGAGAGCATTTTCCAGTGTTTCAAATAATCCCTTAAAACCATGTAAATAAATTAACGGCTTACGGTCATAACTGTTTTCAAGTTGTTTTTCTGCATCTCTTAATGTGTAATGGAATTCAACAACTGAATTTTTGTTAATTAGCATACTAGACTCTCATTTATAAAAATAACGGTGGATGTAAAGGTTCTGAAGCGTTCTGCCATACGGTTAATGCTCATGGCAATGAACATGCTCATCGTCTTCTTCTAACGCTGAGAAAGCATCTAAAATCTGACTGCTTGGTGAGTAATTATCCTCTTTTCCTGCAATATAGCCTATATGTTCCCAGCTAAGCAGAAAAGAAAAATACAAACGCAGTTTTCTTTTTTGCTTGATATTAGTTGTGGTAAATATTTGACTGCCTTTATAACCTTGCAGCGTTTCAATGATATTGATAAATCTAAGCCAATGTTCACTATTTTGTGAGGTGCATCTAGCTTCAATGGCCGCTTCGATTAAGTGGTTAAAGGCTAATAAAGCATTCCAAAATCTGTTATCGGTTTCGCTGTTTTTTAATTGCTTTGCCGACAAGATTAAAAAACGTAATGAGTGCTTATGTTGACCTTTTATCTTTAGATAACAGGTCAATTGCTGCTCTAAAAAAACAGCACTTTTTGCGAAAAAAACCGGTTCGTTTAAGTTTACATTGGCACTGCAAAGTTCTTTTACAAAACCGTCAAAGGCTTGGTTCATTTTATTTTCCTTTTTATAACGTGTAAAGCCCAAGCGGAATTTGATGGGCGAGCATATGTTCTTGTTTGAGTGTTTTACGATTGTTCAACATTAGCTCAAAAGCCGTTTGGCATTTATTGGGTAGATTTTTAAAACTTTTCAAATATCGAACGGCAGCATTCTGTTTATACCACTCTTTTTCAACATCCTTAGCCACTGAAAATTCAATTACCGCACTGTCCTTAGGGGTCAACCAATAGGCAGCGGTACAGGTCAGCGCAATTTGAATACCGGCTGGATCTAAATCACTGAAACAGATTAATTGGTGTTGATCATTATTAAAACGTTTAAAGAGCTCATAAGCTGTTCCCGTTTGTTGTTTTTCCTGGCTATCACCACGGTAAAGCCATAGCGGATTGTCCAATTTTTTCGGTAAATTCAGTGCCGCCAGATTGGCCATGATTGCTAAATTTTCAACCAACACAATTTGCTTATGCTGTATAGATTTAATCTCCTCCGCTTTAACGTACAAGCCTAATGATGTAAGAGGCATCGCGGGGTAAACTTGTCCGTTAAATTGAAAATTATCCAGACTATTAATAAGCACAAAATCCCGACCAACAGCATAACTATTGTCTTTTTCATTACGCTTGTGTCTGGCATTCTCCTGCCGGGATTTTGCTTGATACTCCTGCGACAGCACATCCAATGCTAAGTGTCTTTTTATATCTTGAATAAGAGAGATGCGTTGATCATAGCTAAAATACAAATAAGCACGGTCAATCTCACCAAATCCGTATTCAAGGTGCAGAGTACGAGCAGAAGGGCTTAATTTAACAACTCCCCCCTGAGCGTGTTTCTGTAGCAGGCGTTTACAATAATCAAAAACTTGTTTATTCATAGTTGGTTATTCATCACTTTCCACAATAGGAAACAGCCCTAATCAGCTAATACCCAATCCACTAAATAGACTACCTATGAGTGGATTGAGGAGCATTTAAATAACTAAATGGTCCAATCAAGAACGACTTTACCCGATTTACCAGAACGCATCATATCAAAACCCTCTTGGAATTTATCCACGGGGAAAGTATGGGTTATGATCGGATCCAAATTTAAACCGGATTGAATTAAACTGGCCATTTTATACCAGGTTTCAAACATCTCTCGGCCATAAATTCCTTTAATAACCAACCCTTTAAATATAACCATATTCCAGTCAATGGACATATCAGAAGGCGGAATACCTAACAGTGCAATCTTACCACCATGACTCATATTTTTAAGCATACTATTAAAGGCGACGGGCGCGCCGGACATCTCGAGTCCAACATCAAAACCTTCCGTCATGCCCAGTTGTGCTATCACATCCTCAAGTTTTTGCTGAGCCACATTAACTGCTCGGGTCACGCCCATTTGTCTGGCTAGATCTAATCGATATTCATTAATGTCCGTGATCACCACATAACGTGCGCCGGCATGTTTGGCAACCGCAGCCGCCATAATCCCAATTGGGCCGGCACCAGTAATAAGCACATCTTCACCAACCACATCAAAGGATAAAGCGCTGTGCACTGCATTACCAAAGGGGTCAAAGATTGCGGCTAAATCATCGGAGATACCCGTCGGTATTTTAAAGGCATTAAAAGCAGGAATAACCAAATACTCGGCAAATGCACCAGTACGATTAACCCCAACACCAATAGTATTACGACAAAGATGGGTACGCCCTGCCCGGCAGTTACGGCAATGACCACAGGTAATATGGCCTTCGCCCGATACTCTGTCACCCTCTGTGAAGCCGCGAACCTCCTGACCCATTCCAACCACTTCGCCAACATATTCATGGCCGACAACCATTGGGACAGGAATCGTATATTGTGACCATTCATCCCAGTTATAAATATGAATGTCGGTGCCACAGATGGCTGTTTTATTTATTTTAATCAACAGATCATTATGCCCGGGCTCAGGTTTATCGACGTTAGTCATCCAGATACCAACTTCTGGTTTTAATTTTGCTAGCGCTTTTATTTTCATTTTCTCCTCCAATTAAATTAAGCCCATCTCTTTACCGACTTCAATAAATACATTAATTGCATAATCAAGCTGCTCAGTCGTATGTGCGGCTGACATTTGCGTCCGGATACGTGCCTGATCTTTGGGTACAACAGGAAACGAGAAAGCCACCACATAAACTTTTTTCTGCAGGGCTCTTTCCGCAAACTCTGCAGCTATTTTTGCATCCCCTAACATAATTGGAATAATAGCATGGTCACTGCCGCCCATGGTAAATCCCGCATCCGTCATGCGACGACGAAAATGCGCAGAGTTTTCCCAGAGTTGCGCACGCAGATCATCACTTTTAGCCAGTAAATCGAGCGCCTCAATGGAAGCAGTTACAATAGCAGGCGCAAGCGAGTTTGAAAAAAGATAAGGACGCGAGCGCTGACGTAACCAGTCAATCACTTCTTTTTTACCCGCTGTATAACCACCGGAAGCGCCACCCATGGCTTTACCCAAGGTACCGGTAATAATATCAATACGCCCCATTACATTATGGTATTCATGGGTACCACAACCATGGTCCCCCATAAAACCAACAGCATGGGAGTCATCGACCATCACCAATGCATCATATATATCGGCCAAATCACAAATAGCAGGTAAATTTGCGACCACACCATCCATTGAAAAAACGCCATCGGTAACAATCAATTTATGCCGCACGCCCGCGTTGTCTGCGGCAATTAACTGCTGTTCTAATTCAGCCATATCATTGTTTGCATAACGGAAGCGTTTAGCTTTACACAAACGCACACCATCTATGATCGAGGCATGATTTAACGCATCTGAAATAATGGCATCATTGGCGTCTAAAATAGTTTCAAATAAACCGGTATTGGCATCAAAACAGGAAGTATAAAGAATCGTATCTTCCATGCCTAAAAATGCAGAGAGTTTAGCTTCCAAGGTTTTGTGCTTATCTTGGGTGCCGCAAATGAAACGTACCGAGGCCATACCAAAACCTTGTTGGTCCAGCCCTTTTTTAGCCGCTGTAATCAAATCAGGGTGGTTTGCTAAACCAAGATAATTATTGGCACAAAAATTAAGCACCTGCTCACCACTTGCTATTGAGACTAAGGCTTGTTGAGCTGATGTAATGATTCGCTCTGATTTATAAAGGCCATCATTTTTGACTTGTTCGATTTGTTGATTGATTTGTTGATAGAATTTATTAGACATGACACACCACAATATTGGTTTAGCAGAAAATTATTTGACTATTTTATATTAAAATTGAGAATATGGGGGATAAATCATTGTAAATAAAAACATTATAAATGTATTAACAACATTTATTCACAATGATTGTTTATTATACGACCTCCCTAATAGCCACCTGCAAAGAAATACCCTGACAACTTTTAAGAAAACGGCCGGTATTACAAAGTTTTTAACAGTTCACTGTGATAGTTTTTAGCATCCAGCAGAAAATCATATTTAATGGCCAATTGGTCCAGCTCTTTTTGACTATGCTCTAAACTTTCTAAGGTCAGGACATTATCATCTAACAACCATAATTGACGCGAGCCATCATAACTAAACTGCAGTGCGTTCATCGCATTTTGGTTACCCTGGTTTGCTGCCATCTTCAATTTTCTCATCGCGCGGGTTATTTTATTTAAGGACTGCTTTAAGTCCCAGACATAAGATACTTCGATCATAAAATCGTGATTTTTAAATTTTAATAATAGAGAGGCTAATAATAAACAAGCTGCAACTACCCCCAGTAAATTCCAATGAAAATGAGAGCCCGATGGATCTGGAAATAACAAAATAAGCAGTTGTGCAACGCCTAGACTGGCTATTACCAGGATTGTAATACAGGCAGTGATTACAATATTTAAATGGCGGCGATATCGTTGTTTGTTGATTAACACTAGCTGCATAAAAACCTCATTATTGTCGAAATGGCTGCAGTGTAAAAGCTAAGCAACATATTACCAAGTAATAAATACTTAAAACAGATCTGCTGAGAATGGGCAATGAAATAGCCGGGCTGTCAGCAACAAGGCTATCGGTGGGGAAAATAAAAAACTTAATAATCAGAGACTACATTGGTATTAAATTTAATAGTGAATAAACCATCTTGAATCTGTTCATCTAAAATGGTAAATAATTGTTCAGGTAGATGTTTATTCGCCCCTGAATGCAATTTCTTTGCACCGGTAAGCTCAGCTATTTTTTTCAGCATCCAATATCTTGTTTTAATGCCTTGCCCATTCACCGAAAGGGTCCCTTTTCCAGTTGTCTTATCACGTGCAACTCTATTTACGTCAAGAAATAAATCATGAATTATCCAACAACCATCCCCCTTACTCACCACCAAATATCGATAACCGTACTTTGTTGAATAATTCAGAGAAGAATCGACTTGACCAACTTTAACACTGTCAAACATATTGGATTGCTCGATGGCATATTTTACGGCTTTAAAGTCTTGTTTGTAGAGGGTTAAAAAATAATTCCGTAATGCCGGATTCGGATCTCCCGTTACAAAAGGGGGCGGTGTTAAAAGCGAGTCCGATGGCACATTAATGAAGATGGATCCGCCAAAATGTTGACTGCTTTTTATTTCATTTATTTGTTCCCTATACATTATTTTTGATAACCAAGTGCACCGTCCATAGTGAAAAATTTTGACCAAAAAGCAGCGAACCGGATAAAATGACTAATGTATAAAATTTAAGGTAAAAAACCTGTGCTTATTAAAATCCATTCAGCTTCTCTGATAGTGGTTAACCTTGTCCTTATTTTAGGATAAAAAATTAACTATGACTCAATCGAATCCGTTTAAGTATTTTTAGTATTACATTTCATAGTCGAATTTTGATTGGCGTAGCATCTTTTACCAAAGCCAAAATTGTTCTATTTTCCAGTTGATAATGGCAAGATCCAATCGTTTTCTCTAAATTTATTTTCTATTTCATGCTTTTTTAGGGTTACATTTTAGGGGCGAATGTCGATTGGCGTGCCGTCTTTTACCAAGGCCCAAAATTGTTCTATTTCCTGGTTGGTAATAGCAATACAACCATCGGTCCAATCGCGACCTCTAAATTTAGACGGATGAGGTTTGCTGTTATTTGGCTGTCCATGTATAAAAATTTCTCCTCCGGGGCTGACACCATTATCGGCAGCTGACTGCTGATCTATTTCACTGGGATAATTAATATGCAGAGACAAATAAAAGCGGCTTTCAGGATTTCTATAATCAATCACATACCTGCCCTCTGGCGTTCTTTTATCGCCTTCCTCGCCCTTATGACCAAGCGGACGATAACCCAGAGAAATAGGGTACTCCCGATAGACGACACCCTGTTTAATCAAATACATTTTGCGCTTAGACTTTTCAACCACAACTTGATCGGCGAAAGGAAGAAGCGTATTAGCAGCCCCGATTAACGGCAGCATTAGTAGTAATATAATAAATAAATTTTTCATTATCCTCATATAAAATAACCCATACAACAACCAAAGATGAAGTGAGCCATTTTTCTCTTACTATTGTGCGAATTAAAAATAAAACAGAATATAAAATATCCAGTCCTGTCGAGTTTTGAGCTTTAGCGCAAAATAATCTCCAGATCATTATAAGTATAGTTATCTGGCACTCCGGGATCGGGTGAGCCTTTCATTTTGATATCCAGCGCAGCCTGTTGTTCATTGGTTAATTTACAATAACAACTAAAAACCAACTCAATCCAGGCCTTAGGATGAATATGCTGATCTTGTCTTAGCCAATCCGGTTGATATTCTTGCCAAAATGCAATGGCGGAGACGGGCTGTTCAGTCTCTATTGCCTGCTCAAATAAAGAATCTGTTTGTTCTTCAAAAAAATCGCTTTCATAAACAAGTTTTTCAATACTGCTAATAACCACCACCGCGCTTTCTCGTTCTTTATGCGCGGGTTGGTTATTTTGTTTACGTAATGACTGCACCAGATTCATTAAAGGCGTTTCTATTGCCGTATTATGGGGATCAACGTAACTGCACAATTTCATTACCGGCGCAAACTTCAATGATTCAGGGAAATCGGGCTCTTCAAACAATTGCTCATTAAGTTCAAATTCCGGGTGCTGACGTAAATAACGTGCCATATTACGTAACTGACTTGCCTGTTTTTCATCCCGGCGCAAACGAAACAGGCTTAAGCGCATATTATCGATAATAAAACGTAAACGCGGTAATGTTTGGTTAAACCAGTAAATAAAACCGGTTATTTTACGCGCAAAATCATTTGGACAAGGCCAGTTAATCCACTCATAACAAGATTCGGGATCGATCTGCTGCAGCTCAGTCAATAAATTTTGTGCATGGCTCAGATAGCGTTCATTTTGTCTTATTTTATTGGTGAGCGTACTGACAAAACCAAACTGACTGACAATCGCATAATGCATATTTTCAAGGTTAGTATTTAAACCATCTTTGGTTTCATAGAGCAGATCATCCAGTTGATCGAGATAAAATTCAGCATCATCACTCTGTTTTTCCTGCACCGCTTGTTGAAAGTCATAAACCGTTTCATCCAATGCTTCAATGACTTTACCCATGTCAGTTAGTTGACGATAACTGCTTTGTTTACGCATTAAACGATTGAGCATACGTTTAAAATCCGTGGTGAGGCGAAATTCACCGGGTTCGTCGTCCGGTCTTAATAGACCAGCCTTATGTAACAGATTGATAGTGCGTTGTTCGGCTTGATCGGTTACCACCGAGCCATAGACATAAGCATTCGCCAATAATTCGTCGTGTGAGCCAATTTTACGTAATAACTCTGCAACCTGTCCTGCATCATAACCCGCCATTAAAAGAGTAACTCCTCTTGCTGACTGTGTGCCTCTTGTGGTAATTCAACTTTTTCAGAATCATTTAAAAATTCAATTAAAATATAAATAAGGTCAAATTTTGCAGTGGCATAATAACGACTGCTGCCGGGGTTTTTGCGCACCAAATAATGCATCTCTTCCAATTTTTGGAAAACCATCACCAACTGCTCACGGGTTTCCACTTTATTGGTTTTAAAAGGTTTGATAGAGGTTAAACGGCGTAACTGATCACGCAGAGTCTGATCGTGCTCAAAGGGATCAAACAGGGTATTAATATTAACCACGGATTTTGCGCGCACCGGCAAATCCGCATGAGAGGCGGTTAATAATAAGTCTAAAAATTCTACCAGAGGTCTGAAGGTGGCACGCATCTCAGTAAAAAGCGCAGTCAGTTCAACACTGTTGGACTGATCCACTTGGGTAAAGGTACAGTAATAAGCTTCTGCACTTTCTAAACAGGTCAGGTTTCGATCTAAATTTGCTAAAAAATCCTCAACTCGTCCACTATTGCTGCCTGCTTTCAAATATTCAAACTCTTCTGGATAAGCGGTTTCACAAATAACCGCCCCAGTTAATAATTTTTGCACCGTTTGTTTAAACATTAACTTAACTCCTGCGCATTTTTTTCTTTGGCGACGCTATCATCCGTGTCTTTTATGACCCTACTATCGTGACTGTTTTGCGTGACTGCCTGTTGCACTAACTTTTCTTTGCCAAGGCTTGCATCCGTGTCTTTTATGACCCTACTATCGTGACTGTTTTGCGTGACTGCCTGTTGCACTAACTTTTCTTTGCCAAGACCTGCATCGGATTCATTGTTGACTGTGCCCTCGGGAGGGTTTTGCGCACTTGCCCGTCGAGCTAACAATTCATCTAAACGTGATGTTGGAATGTCGGCATGGAAAATTTTATTATCTTTTAATTTATAGTGGCGCTGATAGAGTGAGAGGATATGCCTGTCTGTCGAAGGCGATGCAGATAACATACTAATATTATTGTCATTAAACATCTGCAGTAACAAATCAACATTTTCAGCCGCTAACTCTCCAAGCTCGTCAACGGGTAAAATTATTTGCGATCTGTTTTCAGCCGTACCGCGTAACATACCTAAAAGACCTGCAAATAATGACAGCATGGCCAGGTAAGAGAGTCCCGTCGAACTTACTTTTTTAAGTTGTTTGGCATTACGGGCATGCTTTACCTGACCTTTTTCAGTGATCGTAAATTCTATATCAAAAAGATTATTATGGGCTAAAACAAACCCCTCACTGGGTAAGTATGCTGATAATCTTTGCATTGCCTGTACCAGTTCATCGGGTATTTCACCCACTCCTTCTCTTAATTGATCACGGTATAATTCAAATGCTTTCGCAAAAACCTGCAACGGCCCCCAATAATCTAATTCTTCCTGTTTCATTACCGTGGTGACATTGATATCTGCCAGTGCTTCAAAATGTGTCAGTGCGGTAACATTATTGGATAATTTTTTGCCTATCTGTTTAATACGCTGACCAAAGTTTTCGATATGTTGATAAAACTCATTGATCATATTGGCATTGACAGTGACTAATTGGTAAGTGCTTTTTTGTTTTTGCTCCGCACTGCTTAATAAGTCAGCAATCGGACTGCGATATTTAAATAATAATTCGGCGCCTTGATAATGATCATTATCAGCCACTAATTTTTGCCAATTTTCATATAACTCACTGGCGGAATGATCTTTTTTGAAACGGTCATTAAATTTATTAAGTTGCTCACTAAGACGTTTGTGAATGCTTTTGAATTGCGTCAGGCAATCATTACAAAAACTAATACTGAGATCAGCCTGATTAGACGGTTGATGATCAGCAAAAGTCGCATTAATACCGTTTTGTTCACAATCACGATGGCTGTCATTAAGTAATACTAAGAGATCCTCGCTGGCATGAGTTTGCATATTAAGTTTTTTAATAAAAAGCTTAGTATCACTGATCTGCTTACCCAGATTAACCTGGTACTCTTCGATTGATTGTTCAATATTACGTTTTGTAATATTTCTGTTTTGATTATGCTCAGCCAGGCTATCACGCTGGCTATAACGCTCATTCATAAACTGAAAATAGCTGCGCGCTTTTTGCTCAAAAACAGCACATTTCTCAAGTGACCGAATAAGCATTTTTCTTTCTCGAGTGCGCTTATCTACTTCACCATCGGGATCAAGTTTATCTAAATCCGTGTTGTTCTGTTTTTGCAGCGCTTTGATCCGTGCTTTATGGCCAGACTCTAATGCCAGCAACGCTTCACTTAACAGATCCAGTTGTACATCTCGATCACTTTCAACCACCAGCCGCTTTTCCAACATCTGCGTACTTAGTTCACTTTTTTGCCCTTGTTGCTGCTCTGAAAATACCTGTTGTTTTTTATCATGCGCTTTTTTCTGTTTTTCAAGTGAAAGGATCTGCTCATTAACACTGTCAATATGGGCTTTAATCGCGCGTTGCTTTTTGATCGCAAGATTCTGATGCTGCACTTTGAGTTGCTGCAAATTTAATTCATTTTGTTTTAAGCCCTGCGCCGCCTGCGTTATTCTAAGCTGCTGGTTTTCAATCTGTTTACTCCGTTGAACCAGTTGCTCATCCAGCTGCTTGATCTTCTCACCTTGCATCTGGTAGTTTGTTTCAAGCGCATCACGCTTTTCACGCAATTGTGTTTCATTCAAAAAGAGCGAGTCGTTGTGTTGAATCTGCTGTAAATCTAACTTCAAACCATAGAAACTCAATTCGCCACCAACCCAGGAAGGGTCAAGATCACAACGCCCCAATTGCGCACTGCTTAATAGACGGCCGATAGTTTGCTTCCAGTCCCCTGCCAGTGGCTCGTTATTTAAATAATGATGTAATGAGCCAGTTTTAGGAATAAGTTGTAATTCAACTTCTGAGCATTCACTGCGTAACTGTTCTAAATAACGGTTTTCCTGTTGATGTTTATCACTTTGCTTTTCACGCAATTTATCAAACTGCGTTAACTCACTTTGTAAACCGGACTGCTCTTTAAATAGTTGAGTTTGTTTTTCCTGAGCTGCATTTAATAAGACCTGATTATTTTCAATGTCCGTCAATAACTCAGGTTCAATAAGCGCTTGATTCAATTGAAATTGCGCATTTTTAAGCTCATTTTCAATATGTTGCTGTCCGATTTTTAAGTTTAAGTTTTGCTGATTTAACTGCTCACTCAAGTCATTACACTGCTGCTGATAAACTTCAGATATAACGGTTAACTGCAGTGCTGCCGTCTCTTTAATATTGGCCGTTTTATCTTTATTCCCGGCAACCTCGGTCACATGCTCAAGTTTTCTGTTTTGAATCAGGCGATCAAATTTTTGCTGTATTTTATTAATATTGCCCTCAAATGCTTCAATAATCGCATTCACTTCATTTAATTCGTTTTGAATCTGCGGGGCTGTCGCGGCGTGCAGGTGGTAACTGGGTGCGTCGTCCTGATCAAAAATCAATTTGTCTTGATCGAGCAAATCAATATGACTTTGATCCGCTTGAATTTTTGCCTTAAGAGTAAATAATTCACTGTTTAAAAGATCCACAGATTGCTGCAGTTGTTTTTCTAATGAAATTGATAATTGGCGTTTATCGGCTTTTGTTTCTGCGCGCTCTTTCTGCAGACTTTCAAGGCGAGTTTGATGACTCACAATTTCAAAATGCAAGTGCTGCAGTTTAAGCAACAGGCTTTCTAAACTGCTAAAATCATTTTGCCAAAGGGTTATCTTATGCGCGACTTTTTGGATTGCCCGACCGGCCTGAATATCGGCAAGCCAATGGCTGATTTCTTCTTTTTTAAGGCTAATTTGTTCTTTTTCATCGACACTATTACGTGCCAGATGATCGCTGGCAATTGCCACCAGCATGCGTTTAACGGCATCGAAGTCGAGGTTCTTTTCAATTGTACCGTTAATGACCTTATCAATATGCGGGCAAGGCTGGTCACTAAAGGAATAACGCTTTTGGAGTAAATACACCTCTTTTAGCTTACGCCCGCTGCGCAGCTTTTGAATAACTTGACGGTATTTATCAACCCCTAAAAAAACAGAACGATCGCAACCGGCATTACGATAGAATTTATCAACATCACTAACAGGGTAAGGTTTATTATTATCAGCAATAAAATATTCACTGTTATAAGCCGCGTCAATAAATTTAAAATGCACACCACGCCCATCACTGCTCGCGATTACCATACAAGTTTGACCAAAGGGACGTTGGTATTCATAAACCAGCATACTGGAATCACGTGGCAAGTAATAATCAGCGAAATTGTGTGCTTGATCAACTTTGCTGACAATATCGCTTGGCCGCATACCATAAAAAAGCGGCAACAAACGCATTAGTGACGTTTTACCCGCGCCATTGGTTCCCTCAAGATGTGTATGGCCGGTTAAATTAAGCTCATTAACCTGCCCTTTCCAGAAACTGTCGATGATAATAATGCGCAGTAGTTGATAGGCTTGCTGAGCCATAAAAAATCCTTGTGTGAATGCTTTTGTACCAAATAGAGATAAATATAAGCAAGTAACTTAAAAATGCCATGTTCGAATGCACTGTTCAGCGTCTTTAAGTCTTTTATCCTTATAAATTGGGGCTAATTTATAAGGATAAAGACAGTTTGTCGATGCTTTTCGAGGAGATAGTGCTTTTTCAATCGCTAAAATAACAATCCCCTGCACCAATAAAGCAACACTGTGTTTTTAACCTTCAATTTGCTCGTTTTATACTCAAAAAAATTATTTTTTAGTTGAGCAACCGGCCAATAAATCCGCAAAAAATGCATTGCCCTTTTTATTCGCAAATGCAATATTACGCTGCGGAATACTATCAACATCGGGATGATTGGCTATTGCCATTTCCATACTTGTTTCGCGAATAAGATGCAAGGTTGGATAGGGGGAGCGATTAGTATAATTTGATGGTGCATTTTGCACTTCATCGGCAAAACAATAATCAGGGTGAAAATTAGCGAGTTGGTAAACACCTTCATAACCTTCCAACTCCAGCAAATCATTAGCCATATCAAGTAGATCTAAAAAACCATAAAACCCCTCATAACCACTGGGCAAAATTAACAAGGTTGTCTCCAACTCGTTATTAGCGTCTAAAATGCGGCATTCTTCCAATAAGGTCTGTAATACTGACTCGCACTTGGCATCTTCTGCCTGACAATAACGTATCGAGCCCCGTTCAACTTCACGCCTGGCAAAGGGGCAGATATTGTATTTCACAACCAGCTGGCTAACCCAATTTTGGGTAGCCGAAATAATTTCATTTTTATCAGTCATATTTATCTATTCTATCTGTTTTTTAGGTTACAATTTCAAAGTGATAGTCTAACCCCTTATGCGGCCAACATCTATCTTCGTGACAGAGTCAGTTCTTCAGTTGGCAACCCGGATTGTTCTCAGTAACATATAGTTCAACTTGATTATTCTAAAATATATTAACCAAGTAAAAGTCAGTCTAACAAAATATTGCATTAAACAGTCACAAAGATTAACACTTAATATGTAGGGCTCACTATGACAAAAATAAAGAAAAAAACCGTTTCTCTGGTACTTGGCAGTGGAGGCGCAAGGGGAATGGCACACATTGGCGTAATACGCTGGTTATTAGCCCATGGTTATGAAATAAAATCAATCTCCGGTAGTTCTGTTGGTGCATTAGTAGGCGGTATGTATGCAGCAGGAAAATTGGATGAATTTGAAGCATGGGCCAAAAGTATTACGACTATCTACAAATTGAAATTATTTTATGTCAATTGGAACAATGATGCACGTGGCGATAAAATAATGAATGTTTTAGTCGATTTGTTCGGTGATTATCAGATAGAAGATTTACCTATCACCTATACTGCCGTTGCATCGGACATTAGAAATGAAAAAGAAATTTGGATAAACAGAGGTTCGCTATTTGAAGCACTGCGCGCATCAATGGCAATGCCTTTGTTTTTTACCCCGGTTGTCCGTGAAGGCGTTGACCTCATTGATGGTGGCGTTTTAAACCCTGTCCCTATTGCCCCAACTTTTAGCGACCATACGGATTTAACTATTGCAGTGAATCTTGGCGGGCCCATCCATCATCAAAAACATAAAGCAGCACAAAAATCTCACAACGGCTTGAACATTCCGGGAAACTTAGACGCCATCACTAAACATTTTACCGCGAGTAAAAAACCGCAAGTGGAAAAGGGAATTGACTGGAAACTCTACAACATTGCAGAATTGGCCATTGATGCAATGCAAAGTACCATTGCACGTCAAAAGCTGGCGGCCTATCCCGCCGATTACATTATAGAAATATCAAGAGATGCTTGCGGCACGCTGGAATTTGAGCGTTCTGCAGAAATGGTAAAACTAGGTTATCAAATGGCAGAACATTGCCTGCATGATGTGTGATTAATCAATCGCTCAGAATAAATTTTCCTGTAACGGTGAAAAAATTAAAATCATGACTCTTTTATCATACTAAGTGAGTCATTGTTACAGTTAATGGTTGCCGTTAATGGCGGATAATAGTGATTTTTTATCCCTTCTACTCCTTTTATAAAATAAAGAGTTGCCCGATAGGCTAAAAAGATCACCCCTTATCCATTAATCATATCGACCTTTTCACCCTCTCATTAATTCGCCCAGCAGCCTCCCGGCGACTTTGTATATTTTCCACTAACAAAAACAAACCACGCGCAAGAACCGCAACTACTCTATCAAATCAATAAGGCTTCGAGCGATTAGGCAAACCCAGCCCCGGCAGAAACAGCCTATAATAATACAGACTATTCCAGACATTGGCGGTCTCCAACAAAAACTCAGCCAGAGCAACGCTGCTGCAATCAATGAAGATAAAGCTGCGCGACTAAGTAGACAAGACAAGGAGTTTTAAATGGGTCTTTTTGAACGCTATTTGTCTCTTTGGCTTGGTATTTGTATTTGTATTTGTATTTGTATCGTAGTCGCTGTGTTTCTCCGCAGTTTAGTACCGTCCGCATTTTTACAGGTTGCCTGGCTTGAATGGGCACAGGTCAATTTAGTTGTTGCGCTTTTAATCTGGGAGATGATCCATCCGATGATGGTGCAGATTGATTTCAGTTCAATAAAAAATGTTGGCAAAAAACTAAAATGATTAATGCTCACCCTTACCGTTAACTGGCTTATCAAACCTTTACCATGGCCGCATTGGGCTGGTTATTTTTCAAAGTATTCTTTGCTGATTGGGTTGATCCTCAGGATGCTAATCAGTACGTAGCAGGAATGATCCTACTGGGCGTCGCTCCTTGCACGGCCATGGTTTCTGTCTGGAGTCAGCTGACCAAAGGTGATGCAAATTGCACCCTAGTGCAGGTTTCGGTTAATGACATGATTATGGTCTTCGCCTTTGCGCCGATCAGCCCTTTTCTGTTAGGGGTAAGCGATACCACTGTACTTTGGTAAACCTTATTACTGTCGATGATCCTCTATGTGCTGCTACCTTTGCTCGCTGGGGTCAGTACTCGACATTATTTTCAGCGCAAACAACTTTGGCGCAGCCACAAACCATTTTACTGATAGCCATTGCCTTACTGATTCAAAGTTATGGCATTTTTGCCATTGCCTATGCGACCGCTATAGCAACTAAACTACCCTATAACATTGCCGCCCCGGCATCTTTAATTGGCACCTCAAACTTTTTTGAACTGGCAGTCGCAGTGGCAATCTCTTTGTTTGGTTTGCACTGCGGCGCGGCATTGGCCACGGTGGTCGGCGTATTGGTCGAAGTCCGGGTTATGCTGTCTTTGGTTTATTTTGCCAATAGCACACAACACTGGTTTAAAGATGCCTAACATTTGAAATTTTTATCCTGCTGATGATGATCTAACTGATCGCCCTGCTGCGCGCTCCCTTAATATTGAAAAGTACGCTGCCAGTATTTGCATTGCGACGATCACATTTTTCATAAGGTCTTTGTATATACGTAAATGTTATTAAAAACCAACGTTAATCTTTCACAATATACCCGGCAATTTAATATTTCTGTCATAAACTAATGTTTAAATTGAAATCCTCCCCCGTTTGATGCATGTTTTAAGTGCACAAAAGGGTCTTTTTATATACGTACAAAAATCAATATAAAAGGAATTACAAAATGGAAAATCAAGTTATGTTCAATCATCTTTTAGATGCGAATGAAGGATCGCTCAACATGGAAATTGCAGTTCGCAAAGGTGAGTTCTTTGTCCATGCTACTCCGACTGGTAATGGATTTCGTATCTCTATGTTCGAGCATCAAGGCTTCAATCTGCCCTGCTTTTTTGCCACAGAATCCGAGGCACTAGCAGAGCAGGATGATATTTCAGAATTATATCATCAGCAAATAGTGGTTGGCGACCGGCTTGAAACCGACGTATGGGATGGCGTGGTGTTGAAAGCTAAAAGGCACCGGGAAGGCGATTTAATTGCTTTGTACCAAGGGGATACTTTAATCGGTAAAAAAACCTGGGCGTCTTTATTGGCTCTTTAATGTTGATAAATAGCACAGAGCAACCGTTATATACACTGCCGTTCTGTGCTATTTACTAATCCCTCGTTTCACCAAAAAATTTATTAAACAAACGTTTATTAGCCATCAAACAAGCACTATCGCATATTCAGCAGACTTTCCATCGCAGCAGAAAGATAAGTCGCAAATGCCGTATTGCTTATTCGTAAGCTTTCGCTTCTGGCTTTTGGTTTAACTTTATTTGTTGGAGTTCCGCCCTGATGGCGACCTTACTTTTTCTAAATGCCGAAAAAAAGTAGGCAAAAAGCGTCACCCCTAGCCATTTTTTAATCTTGCACTCCCCAACCGCTTTTTAACGCACCAGTCCGGACAGCACATCCCTGTGCAGAGCCAAACTTACAGAAATCTTCCATGATTTCTGTTGCTAAAGTGATTGTTTATTGCAAGAAAAATGGAAGGGGAATCTCGTAGCCGCATTGGTTAGGTTCTTCGTAAAAAAGAATGAGTCCAATTTATCTGTAATTGGAGCTTCCTCGCTCCTCACGCTCCGCGTGGGAATGCATAGCAGGTGCAGTAAAACTATTTCTTTTGATGGTGATAGGTATCACCCTGCAGGTTATATTTACGAGTAGCTAAATTTAACTTATAGATTAATAGGTTAGGATCTATTTTGGAAACGGGATAGGTGGCACGTTAACACCTATCTCAAAGTAAAATTGACTAAATCGTCACTTAAAATATTGATTTGTTGAGGTTAAATAGATATTGTTATGATTATTTATTCCAAGATAGGCATCGCCGCTTTTCGTGCATAGTAATGCTTATAAAGCTGTTATGTGTTTCTGGAGTTGTGGTGAATAATCTAATTGAAGATACCGAACTATCTTTCAAATTACTTGAGTACTCAATAAGAAACATGTGTTACGCAGAGTTAGGAGGAATTGATGCTGATTTATTTGGTCAAGATCTTCAATTGAACCTTGATGAAGAAAATGTTTCTTAT
This sequence comes from Psychromonas sp., assembly GCA_047629075.1. Lineage (GTDB taxonomy): Bacteria > Pseudomonadota > Gammaproteobacteria > Enterobacterales > Psychromonadaceae > Psychromonas. The sequence goes on from JBLHWW010000055.1 coordinate 20,509, forward strand.
TCTTCTGGTGAATTTAAAAATCAAGATAACATTGTTCGTGCATCTCAAATGGCAGTAAGTACAGCTTTTGGCGCAACGGCTATTTGTTTAGATTGTATTTTAGAGAAAGTGAAATCTGATGATAGTGAAATTAAAACTATAAAATCACTAGTATCCGCTACTCGTAATGCATTTTCTCACGGTATAGCATCGCCAGAGTGGTTTGTTAAACCTCACAAATTTGAGGTGTTAGATTTAAGTTTTGTTGGTGGTATCAGAGTTAATTTAGAAAATCTAAATGGGCAACCATTTGATTATTCGCAAATAG
>JBLHWW010000056.1:0-20814 GCA_047629075.1 Psychromonas sp.
AAAAAACCTTAGTGAAAAATTCATTTCGTTGCTGCGGATCTGGGTGATCAGATCTTATTTACTTTACCGATATAAAATAAGTGCTTAGATGTTTTTCATTTGTTTTTATGGCCCGATAAGGTTGAGCCTAAAGCACATAAAAAATTGAATCGTTGGCTATCATATTACAGGTGGTCGAACATCTGCGCGGAGTTTGTGTATTACCCGAATGGTTGGCCGACAGCTATGGTCTTCAATATCATGTCAAAAAAATACGTTTGGGTAAAAAAGGCATTTATAAAACACTCTATGCGGCGAGTAAAAAAGAAGAGAAAGACGTTTCTTATATTAACACTTTTATTAAACTTGGGATCGATACGTCCTAAAATGGATCATGCAAGGGTGTATATGCCAATAGAGATGACCTTCATAATTTGTTTTTTAAAGTACAATTTTATTGGGTTTAAATCATAAAAAAGGGGAATATCATGAAGGGTAAAATGCCCACTGTATTTGCCTTAATGACGCTGTTTGTTGCTGGTTTTTCTTATGCAGCCGGATCTGTTGCTAATTCAGAAGGTAGCCTAAGTCAGATGGCTAATAAAATTAATACGTAGGTCAGGTATCGGCTTACCTATCAGGAAATGGATAAAAATACCGATGGGCAAGTGACCAAAGAAGAATACCAGGCTGCGATTATTCAACACAGAGAGAATGCACCCGATCTAGGTGCAAATCAAAATGCCAATATGTTCATTTTTGAGGAGCTGGATGTTGATGGCGACACCCAGCTTAGCCAGCAAGAGTTTAATCAGCACCTCGCGACCACTAATAGTTGGTCGCAGATTAAAACAATAAAAAGCCGCACTCAAAATAACCAGGCAGTTTATGACCCGGTTATTTTTATGCCCGCTCTTTTAATAAATAAATTAACTCCAGCGCTTTTTTGGGGGTTAACTCATCGGGCTCAATATCTGCCAATAACAATAGAGCCTGATTGGTTTGCAAGTCATCAAAAGCTAAGGTTGTCTGTAGCGGTTTTTCATTTAAGTTCGCTTGAGGCTGCGAGCCCAGTTCTAATTGCCGTAATATGTTTTTGGCATTATTAACCACCTCTTTTGGCACACCAGCTAATGCGGCAACCTGTAAACCGTAACTTTTGTTAGCCGCACCTTCCTGTACGGCATGCAAAAAGGCAATAGTATCACCATGTTCAACGGCATCAAGGTGAACATTGACTAACTCAGGAATATCTTCAGGTAGCTTGGTTAATTCAAAATAATGCGTCGCAAAAAGTGTGTATGCCTGAATTTTTTTGGCTAATTGTTCAGCACAGGCCCAAGCCAGTGATAAACCGTCAAAGGTACTAGTACCGCGGCCTATTTCATCCATTAAGACTAAACTGTTGTTGGTGGCATTATGTAAAATATTAGCTGTTTCGGTCATCTCAACCATAAAAGTGGAACGTCCACTGGCAAGATCATCCGACGCGCCAATACGCGTAAAAATACGATCCACTGGGCCTATTTTAGCTTGCTGAGCGGGAATAAAACTGCCGATATGTGCCATTAATACCATTAACGCGACCTGGCGCATATAAGTGGATTTACCGCCCATATTCGGGCCGGTAATAATCAGCATGCGACGCTTATCATTGAGTACAACCGGATTGGCGATAAAGGGTGTTTTACTCACTTGTTCAACGACTGGGTGACGGCCTTCTTCAATATCAATACCATTTTCAGCTTGTAGGGTAGGGCGCACATAATTTAGTGTCACAGCGCGCTCTGCAAGGTTATTAAGGACATCTAACTCAGCCAGCGCCTGCGCGGTTGATTGTAATTTTTGCAGATGCGGTAATAACAGGTCGATTAACTGCTCATAAAGCTTTTTCTCGAGGGCGAGCGCTTTACCACGGCTGGATAGAACTTTATCTTCATGCTCTTTCAGCTCGGCAATAATATAACGTTCAGTATTTTTCAGTGTCTGCCGGCGAACGTAGTGGGCGGGAACGATCTCCGATTGTGAGCGGCTGGTTTCTATATAATAACCGTGCACCCGGTTATAGCCAACTTTTAGAGTGCTGATCCCAGTTGCCTGACGTTCGCGAGTTTCAAGTTGTTCAAGATAATCGGTTGCGCCTTTGGCAAGATTTCGCCACTGGTCCAACTCTTCATTGTAACCCGGTGCGATAACCCCTCCGTCGCGAATAATAACCGGTGGATTATCAATGACTGCTTTTTCTAATAATGTCAGCAGCTCAGGATAAAGCCCCATCTCTTTACCCAGCTTACCGACTAATTCATTTGGCAGGTCGGCGATCAGGTGCTGGAGTTCTGGCAAGAGTGAAAAAGCGGTACGCAAGCGGGTTAAATCGCGTGGGCGGGCAGAGCGTAATGCCAGTCGGGCAATCACTCGTTCAACATCGCCGATCTGCTTTAGGGGGGCAGCCAGTGCACTGCTTAAATCCTGTTCGATTAATGTTTGGATCATGGTTTGGCGGTAAGTTAGGATATTAAAATTGCGGATTGGCTGATGTATCCAACGTTTTAATAATCTGCTTCCCATTGGCGTGACGGTCAAGTCCAACACTTCAGCTAAAGTATTATCAAAGCCGCCGGAAAGGTTCTGGGTTAATTCCAAGTTTTTTCGTGTTGCGGCATCTAAAATCACACTATCAATATTTTGCTCTAACTTAATCGATTGTAAATGCGGTAAGCTAGTGCGTTGAGTATCTTTAATATACTGCAGTAATGCACCCGCTGCACAAAGCGCAACCTCTGCTTTTTCTACACCAAATCCGATTAAATCCTTGGTGCCAAATTGTTGATTTAATATTTTTTTGCTGGTGGCCAGCTCGAATTCCCATTCCGGGCGGCGGCGAATAGTTTGCAGATGTTCGATTAAATCAATGTGTTCAAAGTTTTCTGGATATAAAAGCTCGGCAGGATTAAGGCGTTGTAGTTCGGCTTGTAAGGTTTCAGTATGCTGAAATTGATTAATAATAAAACGACCACTGCCAAGATCTAATGACGCAATACCGAAGTTGTTTTGTAATTGGTAGACCGCACATAATAAATTGTCCTGACGATCGTTAAGTAAGGCTTCATCGGTCACAGTACCTGGGGTGATAATACGCACCAATTTTCGTTCAACGGGGCCTTTTGAAGTGGCGGGATCACCTATTTGCTCACAAATTGCAATGGATTCTCCCATTGCAATTAATTTTGCTAAATATCCTTCTACACTATGGTATGGAACACCTGCCATTGGAATGGCATTCCCACCGGTTTTGCCGCGTTGAGTTAAAGAAATACCCAAAAGTTGCGAGGCTTTGCGTGCATCATCAAAAAACAGTTCGTAAAAATCACCCATGCGATAAAAAAGAAGGGTGTCGGGCACTTCGCTCTTGATGCTTAGGAATTGTTGCATCATTGGGGTATGTTGTTGTAATTGTTGCGCACTTAGCGTCATAATGAATACACTTAATAGATGATAACTTTATAATAAGAACACTTGAATTTACATTTCCAATTTTATTGGATCTTTATTGGAGAAAACTTATGTTCACTGAAAGAACCGTTCAAGAATTAGCGCAAGTCCTAGGCGAAAAACTCAAACAGGCTGGGTTCGTTGCTGCGACCGCAGAATCCTGTACCGGTGGTGGTGTAGCATACGCTATTACCGAGATTTCTGGAAGTTCACAGTGGTTTGACCGAGGTTTTGTGACCTATAGCGATCAAGCGAAAATACATATGTTAGGCGTCAAAAAATCTGTAATCAAAGGATTTGGCGCCGTTTCTGAGCAGGTGGTTGAAGCAATGGCTGTCGGTGCTGTCACAAATTCCGATGCGGATCTTGCGGTGGCCATTAGTGGTATTGCTGGCCCCGAGGGTGGTAGCGATGAAAAACCCGTTGGCACGGTGTGCATCTCTTGGTATAACGTCCACTCAGTCAGTAAAACTGAAACATATTTATTTACCGGGAACCGTTCGGACGTTAGAACGCAGGCGATACGGCTTGCGCTACTCGGTTTAATTGAGGCGATTGATATAGAATGATCAGGCGATATGGCTTGTGCTACTCGGTTTAATTGAGGGTGTTGCTATAGAATGATTAGGCAAGACGGCTTGCGCTACTCGGTTTAATTGAGGGCGTTGCTATAGAATGATCAGGCGAGATGGTTTGTACTACTCGGTTTAATTGAGGGTGTTATAGAATGATTAGGCAAGACGGCTTGCGCTACTCGGTTTAATTGAGGGTGTTGCTATAGAATGATTAGCGAGATGGCTTGCGCTACCCGGTTTAATTGAGGGTGTTACTATAGAATGATCAGGCAAGACGGCTTGTACTACTCGGTTTAATTGAGGGTGTTGCTATAGAATGCTCAGGCGAGACGGCTGGTACTACTCTGTTTAATTGAGGGCGTTGCTATAGAATGATCAGGCGAATATACTGATTGCTCTAGGCTGATAATAAAAACATAAAAAGCACTTGATACTGTGTAAATCAACAGTATACTTGGCTATGAGCACTGAGTGCATATACAGTTAAATAAAAGTACGATCACACAAATCTGGAGATAAAATGAGTCAGGATAAAAACAAAGATAAAGCATTAGCTGCAGCTCTTGGACAAATTGAAAAACAATTTGGTAAAGGTTCAATCATGCGTTTAGGTGATGATGCAGCATCGATGGAAATTGATTCTGTTTCAACTGGCTCATTAAGTTTGGATGTTGCGTTGGGTATAGGTGGTTTGCCCTACGGTCGTTGTGTTGAAGTTTATGGTCCGGAGAGTTCGGGTAAGACAACCCTAACCTTACAAGTTATTGCCGAAGCGCAAAAACAAGGTAAAACCTGTGCATTTATCGATGCTGAACATGCACTTGACCCGACCTATGCCAAAAAACTTGGCGTGGATGTTGACAACCTACTTATCTCTCAGCCAGACACCGGTGAGCAGGCACTAGAAATCTGTGACATGCTGGTGCGCTCTGGCGCAGTAGGAGTAGTGGTTGTAGACTCGGTTGCCGCGTTAACACCTAAAGCTGAAATTGAAGGCGATATGGGTGATTCTCACATGGGACTTCAAGCTCGTTTAATGTCGCAAGCATTACGTAAATTAACCGGGAACATCAAACAGACCAATACTATGGTTATTTTCATTAACCAAATTCGCATGAAGATCGGTGTTATGTTTGGCAATCCGGAGACCACTACGGGTGGTAATGCACTTAAGTTCTATGCTTCAGTTCGTTTAGATATCCGCCGTATTGGCGCGATTAAAAACGGTGAAGAAATTATTGGTAATGAGACACGCGTAAAAGTGGTTAAAAATAAAGTCGCACCACCCTTTAAGCAAGCAGAATTTCAGATTCTATACGGTAAAGGTATTAACCATTTCGGTGAGTTGGTTGATTTGGGCGTTAAACAAGAGTTTGTTGAAAAAGCCGGTTCTTGGTACTCGTACAATGGTGCTAAAATTGGTCAAGGTAAGAGCAATGCAAGCCAGTATTTAAAAGACAACCCGGCATCAGCCGAAGAGCTTGAAGCTAAAATTCGCGAAGCGCTAATGCCAAAAGCAGAAGTCATTGAAGAAAAAAAACCTGCTGAAGAGGTTTAATTCAGTAAATTAAACCTGTATTGATATTTTATAGGCTACAAAAAAGGCGTGATATTTCACGCCTTTTTTGATCGTTCTATCGCCGTTTGTGATGATTAAGGCGATATTCATATCAATGATAAAAAGCATAAGAGTTAGGGTTTGTTGACTTTTTATGTGCACTTTTGCAGCAATTTGTGGATGCTTTATACAACGCAGAGCCTGCAAACTGTGGTTATTCTACATAAGCAGGCGATAATGCAGTCCAAAGTGCGCACAAATGCTGCCCTTCGGCTTCATCTAAAAGCCTCCTGCGCTGTGTTATGCGTCATACATAGAATAACTATGCTGCTCTCCTCATGCCTTGCTCAGAACACTTTTAGATTGAACGAAATTTGTACTCCAAAGGTCAGCAGACCCTAGATAAATTTTATTGAAGCCGCCATCAGTAGGATCAATTTTATTTTGTTATTAGTCTCCTTTCTTAATGGCAGTTAATTCAATAAAGCCTGCGCTTGAGCTCATGCTTCACTTTCCAATAAGCGCTATTTAGATTTTTGGCTCCCACTTGTATTGTCCCCTTATACTCCAAAAAAAGCAGTTCAGGTTAAAAAGAATAGTGACAGAAGCACAAATAGTTTCATTATTAATGTAAATTAAATTGATCCTTAGTTAGCTTCTTTGTCCTTTTCAAGTGACATGCTATATTAAACCTCATTTATTTTTAACCTATTTGACGTTTTTTTATTGATCCATAGAATAACGGAACAGATACTTCATATGGAATAACTCATGATCAAATCAACTAATGAAATTCGCCAGGGATTTCGCGACTTCTTCGTTAATAAAGGGCACCAAAGTGTCAGTAGTGGTTCACTTGTCCCTCACGATGATCCCACCTTGCTGTTCACCAATGCCGGCATGAATCAATTTAAAGATACTTATATTGGTACCGAAAAAAGGGCTTATACAAAAGCCACATCGAGTCAATGCTGTGTGCGTGCCGGAGGTAAGCATAACGATTTAGACAATGTTGGTTATACCGCACGTCATCATACTTTTTTTGAGATGTTAGGGAACTTTAGTTTTGGTGATTATTTTAAGCGTGAAGCGATTGGCTTTGCGTGGGAATATTTAACCGTTGAATTGGGGCTGCCAAAAGATAAGTTATGGATCACTGTCTTTGATGAAGATCTCGAGGCCGAAAAAATATGGATCGAAGAGATCGGTGTGGATCCTAAGTGCTTATCACGTATTGGTGCAAAAGATAACTTTTGGTCAATGGGAGATACCGGTCCGTGCGGTCCTTGCAGCGAAATATTTTATGATCATGGTGAAGACGTTTGGGGCGGTCCTCCAGGTACTCCCGAAGAAGATGGCGATCGTTATATCGAGATCTGGAATATTGTCTTCATGCAATACAATCGTCATGCCGATGGCACCATGGAAAATTTACCTAAACCTTCTGTGGATACGGGGATGGGGCTTGAGCGTATCTCTGCGATCATGCAGAACTGCCATTCAAACTACGAGATTGATATTTTCCAGAGTTTAATTAAAAAAGTTGCCGAAGTAACAGGGGCAAGCGATCTTGAAGACAAATCTTTACGTGTTGTGGCTGATCATATCCGCTCATGCGGTTTCTTAATTTGTGACGGTGTAATGCCTTCCAATGAAGGACGTGGTTATGTTTTGCGTCGAATTATTCGTCGTGCAGTACGTCACGGTCATAAACTGGGTGCGCAGAATATTTTCTTCTTCAAAATCTATGATGAATTAATTAATCAGATGGGTGACGCTTACCCTGAACTATCCAAGCAACGTTTATTTGTAGAAAAAATATTACGCCGGGAAGAAGAGCAGTTTGCAAAAACGCTGGATCGTGGTTTACAGATCTTAGACGGTGAACTGGAGAATATTAAAGGTCAGATTATCCCCGGTGATGTTGTTTTTAAACTCTACGATACATTCGGTTTTCCTGCTGATTTGACTGCCGATATTGCCCGTGAACGAGGTTTGACAATTGATGAGGCTGGTTTTGATAAAGCCATGGCTGAGCAGCGTAAACGTGCGCAGCAAGCAAATAATTTTGGCATCGATTACAATAAAACCCTGATTATCGATCAAAAAACTGAATTTATTGGTTACGAAACACTGCAAGGTGCGGCGACGGTCACTCGGCTAGTGGTGGAGGGGGCTTTTGTTGACTCATTAAAAGAAGGTCAAAGTGGACAAGTTATTCTATCAACAACACCATTTTACGCTGAGGCTGGTGGTCAATGTGGTGATGCGGGTAAGTTAATACTTACTAATGGGACATTTGTAGTGACCGATACTAAAAAATCCGGTGATGCATTTGTGCATAGCGGTTATGTCAGCATGGGCTCACTGAAGGTTAATGACAAAGTGCATGCAGAAGTTGATGCCGCGCGTCGTCAGTCTATCGCGTTACATCATTCTGCTACCCATTTATTACATGCGGCGCTGCGTAAAACCTTAGGTGAACATGTTACCCAAAAGGGCTCCTTGGTTGATGCGGATAAATTACGCTTTGATTTTTCTCATTTTGAAGGGCTGTCTGCGGACATTTTGTCTGAAGTGACTTTTTTGGTCAATGAAGCAATTCGTAATAACCATCAAGTTGTGACTAAATTAATGGACATAGAAGAAGCTAAGGCTTCTAACGCTATGGCCCTATTTGGTGAAAAATACGATGAAATGGTACGTGTTGTACAGATGGGGGACTTCTCAACTGAGTTGTGTGGTGGTACTCATGCCAAGCGGACAGGTGATCTGGGATTGTTTTTGATTCGCTCTGAGTCGGGTATTGCTGCTGGTGTTCGTCGTATCGAAGCGACCGTTGGAGTCGCTGCGGATCAGGTGATTTCGGAGTTACTCGTCGAAGTTGATAAAGCTTGTGGTCTGGTTAAAGGGGAGCAGTTTAATTTAGGCGAAAAAATAGAACAGCTTGTGGATCGTAGCAAATTATTAGAAAAAGAGGTCGCAGAGCTTAAAGCAAAAATTGCCAGTGCAGCGGGCGCAAATCTGATTGATAATGCCATTGAAATAAACGGCGTAAAGGTTGTTATTGCAAATGTCGAAGGAATAGATCCTAAATTATTGCGTGACAGTGTTGATCAAATGAAAAATAAAATGCAATCGGGTATTGTTGTTTTAGCAACCGTCGCAGCCGATGATAAAGTCAGTTTAATTGCGGGTGTGACTAAAGATTTAATCAAAAAAGTGAAAGCCGGTGAGTTAGTTAATCTTGTTGCTGGTCCTGTTGGTGGAAAAGGGGGCGGACGTCCGGATATGGCCATGGCAGGAGGTAACAATCCAGCTGCTGTAGCTGATGCACTGGCATTAGTGGCTCCCTGGTTAAGTGATCGCTTGTAATAGGCAGATTTGCTATGTAAATAGCTTGAAGATATGGGAAATAACGATGGCATTATTAGTTCAAAAATATGGTGGAACTTCGGTCGGTAACATTGAGCGCATAAAAAGCGTGGCTGAAAAAATTAAAAAAACAAAAGAAGAAGGTCATGATGTTGTGGTTGTATTATCCGCCATGTCGGGTGAGACAAATCGGATGATAGCGCTCGCAAAAGAGATAACAGCAAACCCAAGTCCTCGTGAAATGGATGTGTTATTAACCACTGGCGAGCAAACTACCATTGCACTTTTATCAATGGCATTACACAGTTTAGGTCTTGATGCCGTCTCTATGACAGGTGATCAAATCCGTTTAAAGACAGATGCCTTTCACAGTAAAGCGCGTATTTTAGATGTTGAAACAAAAAATATTCAGGCGCATTTAAAGCTTGGACGGGTCGTTGTCGTTGCAGGCTTTCAAGGTCGCTCGGAAGCTAATGATATTACTACGTTAGGCCGGGGAGGCTCAGACACGTCTGCGGTTGCGATTGCTGCTGCCTTAAAAGCGGACGAATGCCAAATCTATACCGATGTTGACGGTGTTTATACAACTGATCCGCGTGTTGAACCTAATGCTCGCCGTTTAGATAGTATTACCTTTGAAGAGATGCTTGAAATGGCAAGCTTAGGCGCTAAGGTTTTACAAATTCGCTCAGTCGAGTTTGCTGGAAAATATAATGTACCACTTCGTGTCCTATCAAGTTTTAAAGATGGTGGCGGCACGCTAATCTGTTATGAGGAAAATAAAATGGAATCTCCCGTTATTTCTGGTATTGCGTTTAATCGTGATGAAGCGCGTTTAACCTTATCGGGTGTACCAGATCAACCAACCGTTGCAGCACAAATTCTCTCGCCTATTGGTGATGCGAATATCGATGTGGATATGATAGTACAAAATACGCTGGGTAACGGGAAAACAGACTTCACCTTTACCGTGCACCGTGACGATTATGAGCAGACCAAGGAACTATTAGAGAAGGTATGTGTCTCATTACATGCTGATAATGTTCAGGGCAATCAGGAAATAGCAAAAGTTTCTGTGGTGGGCGTTGGCATGTGGAACCACCCGGGTGTTGCTAAAATAATGTTTGAAACACTGGGGCAAGAAGGCATTAATATGCACCAAATTGCAACGTCAGAAATAAAAATATCAGTTTTGGTTGATAGCAAATATCTCGAACTTGCTGTGCGCGCATTACATAAAGCATTTAAGCTTGCTGACGACCCGACGGAAGAAAAATAAATTTTGAGATATGGTGCAGTAAAAACACAGGCAAGATAGCCAGTGCTGGTCCATACTTGACTTCAATGGATAGATGAATCGTAACAGGAGCTGGGGCATGCTTATATTAACACGCCGAGTTGGTGAGACACTGATGATAGGCGATAATGTTACCGTGACCGTTTTGGGCGTAAAAGGTAATCAAGTAAGAATTGGTGTAAATGCACCGAAAGAAGTATCGGTTCACCGCGAAGAAATTTATATGAGGATTCAAGCCGAAAAAAGCGATGAATAATCAATAATAAGAAGCAATAATCATTTTATTCTTTTTAAAGGGCTTTTGGGCCCTTTTTTTTGATTTAAAATAATTTTTAACCCGTTAGTTGGAGGGTGCTGTCCAATTTCATCATATTAATGGCTTAATCTGCAGAGGTTCTCCCATTTCTAACTCTATGTCCAGACCCTTATCGGGTATAAAATCTCGGATTGGGAAGCTAATCAATCGATTTAGTGTAATAAATAAGCAAACAGAAGTGAGTCGTCAAAAAGTGTTTGACTTGTTTTTAGAACGCCGTACTATGTGCCCCACAAGACGACGGTGGGGTGGCCGAGTGGCCGAAGGCGCTCCCCTGCTAAGGGAGTAACGGGTTTGTAGCCCGTTCGAGAGTTCGAATCTCTCCTCCACCGCCACTTCTTGTAGATTCTTAAAGCGGGTGTAGCTCAGCTGGATAGAGTACCTGGCTACGAACCAGGTGGTCAGGGGTTCGAATCCCTTCACCCGCACCATGTTTTTTTGCAGGAAATGGTGAGCACTAAGAATCAAAAATTAAAAACAAAAGAATATCGCGGCGGGTGTAGCTCAGCTGGATAGAGTACCTGGCTACGAACCAGGTGGTCAGGGGTTCGAATCCCTTCACCCGCACCATTCTTTATAAACTTACTTATGTAAGTTTTTTTGTTTTTAAGGGCTTTATAATATTAAATCCATTAATATTATACACTATGCGGGTGTAGCTCAGCTGGATAGAGTACCTGGCTACGAACCAGGTGGTCAGGGGTTCGAATCCCTTCACCCGCACCACTTTTAAGCACTGCCTCTAACTCAAAATTTGTAATTTTAAATCCCCTATAACCTGTATATAATTTATTAAGCTACAATAAAAAAATTATATTTATATCATCAATTAATCACCAAAATACATTTGTATTTTTTCTGCCTGACTTTTCTTTTTTGTGTTGCACCTCTCTTTTTACAAAGTCTATGCTTCTATAGCGCTACGGATATATGATTTTATAGAGCATACTTATATATGCTTTTATGGCAATACTGAATGTTTAAACTAACGGTTATGCACTATTCACATTTGAGGTAAAAAAAAGTACACTTAATATGCTGTTAAGGTGCTGTTTAATGCACTTATGTATATTAGGTTAGCTTTATATCAAGGAGTTGATAGATAAAAAATATTATTTTTGAATATTTATTCATTGTAAGGCGTTTGTTAAATGTATCGACTAGATCAGTGTAGAAAAGGATAGAAGAACTATGGATATCAATCAGTTACTGTTTACCGCGTTGCAATTGTTGGGTCTTGGGATGGGCTTCGTCTTTCTGTTTTTAGGTTTATTGATGGTTATTGTCATTTTGATGGCAAAATATATGCCAGCAGAGCAACCTAAAAAAACGACTCAGCAAAATTCAGCGAAAAAGCACTCTACAGAATCTACAATTAATCCTGCAATAATAGCCGCTATCACCACGGCTGTGCACCAATATCACAAAACTAAAACCGCATAATAGGAAATGAAAAATGAAGGAGCAAGTAAATATGTCTAAGCCTCTCGGCATCACTGAAGTTGTCCTACGCGATGCGCATCAATCATTATTTGCAACACGCATGCGCACCGAGGATATGTTACCTATTGCGGAGAAGTTGGATAAAATTGGTTTCTGGTCATTGGAAACATGGGGTGGAGCTACGTTTGATTCCTGTATCCGTTTCCTCGGGGAAGATCCATGGGAGCGACTGCGTGCTTTAAAAGCTGCCATGCCTAATACGCCGCAGCAAATGTTATTACGCGGTCAAAACTTATTAGGTTACCGCCATTATGCCGATGATGTTGTTGAAAAATTTGTAGAGCGAGCTCATACCAATGGTGTGGATGTCTTCCGCATATTTGATGCAATGAATGATGTGCGCAATTTTGAAACTGCGGTTAAATCTGCGGTTAAAATTGGTGCGCATGCCCAGGGTGCTATTTCTTATACCACTAGCCCTGTACATACTGTTGATAACTGGGTCGATATGGCAAAACGCCTTGAGGATATGGGATGTCATTCGTTATGCATTAAAGACATGGCGGGTTTATTAAAGCCTTATGTTGCAGAAGAATTGATTACAAAAATCAAGGCAAGCACCAATATTCCATTAGCATTACATTGTCATGCAACGACTGGGCTCAGTATCGCAACGCACCAGAAAGCGATTGACTCAGGTATTGATATTATTGATTCTGCCATTTCTTCTATGTCGATGACCTATGGGCATACTCCCACTGAAACACTTGTTTCAATTGTTGAAGGTGAAGCGCGCGATACGGGACTGGAACTGCCTAAACTCGCTGAGATATCCGCTTACTTTCGTGATGTCCGTAAAAAATATGTGAAATTTGAAGGCGAATTAAAAGGTGTTGATCCGCGCATATTGATTGCCCAAGTGCCTGGCGGCATGCTAACTAACATGGAAAGCCAGCTTAAAGATCAGGGTGCTGCAGACAAGATGGATCAAGTGTTGGCGGAAATCACCGCTGTGCGTAAAGATCTTGGTTATATTCCGCTGGTTACCCCGACTTCTCAAATTGTTGGTACACAAGCTGTTATTAATGTATTGATGGGTGAGCGTTATAAAAATATAACTAAAGAAACTGCCGGCGTGTTAAAAGGAGAATATGGCGCAACACCTGCTCCTGTTAATGCTGATCTGCAGGCGAAAGTATTAGATGGCGGAACTGCTATTACCTGTCGCCCTGCCGATAACATTGCGCCTGAAATGAAAAATATTCAGACCGAATTTAAGAAACTTGCTACTGAGAAAGGGATTAAAATTGCGCAACATGAAATTGATGATGCATTGATTTATGCTTTATTTCCTGAAATTGGTCTTAAATTTTTAGAAAATCGTAATAACCCCGATGCATTTGAGCCCGTACCTAGCGCTGAAGATCTTAAACCAGTGGCAGCCAAGGCACAGCAAGGCGCTGCTGAAACTTATTCAGTAGCGGTTGATGGGCAATTATATACTGTCCAAGTTGGTCCGGAAGGCAGTGTTGAGGGGATCGCCCCAGGATCGCCGAGCGCCAGCTTGTCTGCAGCAACGGAAACAACAGCGACAGTGATGAGCGAAGAGTTACCTGCACCATTGGCGGGTAATATCTTTAAAGTATTAGTAAGTGAAGGTGAGAAGGTTGAGGAAGGAGATGTGCTATTGATAATGGAAGCGATGAAAATGGAAACTGAGATTCGCGCACCAAAATCAGGCGTGATCCAAGGCGTTTTTGTCAAAGAAGGTTCTTCTGTTGCCGTGGGTGAAACCCTGTTTAAAATAGCTTAAGGAAGATAACGTGGATTCATTAGCAACACTTTGGGCAGATACGGGTATAGCACATTTCGCATTTCCTGATCTGGTCATGATTGCTGTAGGTATTTTATTATTATACCTCGCAATAGTACGTAAATTTGAGCCGTTGTTGTTATTACCAATTGGTTTTGGTGCAATATTAGCAAACATACCTAATGCTGGTTTTACTGAACCAGGCGGCATACTTTATTATATCTACCATGTAGGTATTGAAACAGGGGTTTTCCCATTAATTATCTTTATGGGTGTTGGAGCACTCACGGATTTTGGTGCTTTAATTGCAAATCCTAAGACATTGTTTTTAGGAGCTGCGGCTCAGTTTGGTATTTTTACTACATTATTTGGCGCTATTTTACTTAATTTAGTGCCTGGCTTTGAATTTAGCCTGCAGGATGCTTCTGCGATTGCCATTATTGGCGGTGCCGATGGCCCGACTGCTATTTTCTTAGCATCTAAGCTTGCGCCTGATTTGCTTGGGCCTATTGCTGTTGCCGCTTATTCATATATGGCACTGGTACCTTTGATCCAGCCACCTATTATGCGTGCTTTAACGACTCAAGCTGAGCGTGAGATAAAGATGGAACAGTTACGTCCTGTCAGTAAGAGGGAAAAAATTATTTTCCCGATGGCAGTATTATTAATGACTATCTTATTTTTACCGGCGGCGACACCTCTTGTTGGAATGTTCTGCTTAGGTAACTTGATGCGTGAGTCCGGTGTTGTTGAGCGTTTAAGCAATACCGCACAAAATGAGCTTATTAATATAGTCACTATCTTTTTAGGCTTGGGCGTCGGTTCAAAGTTATCGGCAGATAAATTCTTAAATCTGGAAACCTTAGGTATTTTAGGATTGGGCGCGATTGCCTTTTCTATCGGTACCGCATCAGGTGTGCTAATGGCAAAACTGATGGGCAAATTTTCCAAAGATAAAATTAACCCGTTAATAGGGGCGGCAGGGGTTTCGGCCGTTCCAATGGCTGCGCGAGTTGCAAATAAGGTTGGTTTAGAGGCAAACCCTCATAACTTCCTATTAATGCATGCGATGGGACCCAACGTTGCGGGCGTACTTGGTAGTGCGGTTGCCGCAGGTGTGCTGCTAGCAATAGTAGGATAACTTACCATTTCAATTGATTTTTTGTATAAAGGTCACTTATTGAGTGGCCTTTTTTATGGATAAAGGGGTTTCTCTTGTGGTCTGAATTAATGGTTTTGCTAGTCAGTAGTTTTGTTTCGGCCACTTTATTTCCTGGAGGATCTGAATTATTACTGATTTATTATGTGAAAAATAACCCGAGTAACCTCTGGTGGTATTTTAGCTCTGTGACACTGGGCAACAGTTTAGGTGCGCTGAGCAGCTATTTTTTGGGTTTTTATGTCTGTGGTGGAAGTCAAAAAGTGAAGTCTAAGTACTTAAAAACATGGACTTTTTGCCAAAAGCATGGGCTATGGGCCTTATTGTTAAGCTGGTTGCCGGTTGTGGGGGATTTTATTCCCCTGGCGGCAGGGTGGCTAAAACTGCCTATCTTTCGCTCTATTTTATTGATGACATTAGGTAAAGCGTTACGTTATGCCGTTATTACATTCGCTACACTGTCATTAATCTAAGTCTTTTTTTATTTTTCTACCCTGAACAGGATCTATTTATATGTTGTTTGGCGCTTATTATTTTTTTCAACTTGTAAATAGTATCTTTATTAAGGTACTCTGCTGAGACTTTTCGTTATTTCAAAGGGTAAGCTCTTGTCTCTCAATTTTAATCAGCGTTTAGCTGTTTTTGAACAACAATCACAATCTCTTGAAGGTTTTGGCCGTGGTATTGAACGTGAAGCTTTGCGTGTGACCTCCGATGGGGGCTTATCACAAAATAGCCATCCCTATGCCTTTGGCAGTGCTTTATGCCACAGTACGATCACCACTGATTATGCTGAAGGTCTATTAGAGTTTATAACCCCTGTCGCTAAAGATGTCGATCAGCTATTTGCCTATTTAAATGATGTTCACCATTATGCTGCTAAAAATTTAGAAAATAATGAAACATTATGGCCTATCAGTATGCCCTGTTTTATTAATAATGAAGACTCAGTTGAACTTGCACAGTTTGGTTCATCTAATGTTGGTAAAATGAAAACAGCCTATCGTCAAGGGTTAAAAAATCGTTACGGCAGTATGATGCAGGTCATTGCCGGAGTGCATTATAATTTTTCCTTCCCGGATGTTTTTTGGGAATCCTGGGCTGAAATCAATCAATCAGCCTTAACTGGCAAAGAGGCTCAGTCAGCCGGTTATATGGGGTTGATCCGGAATTACTTGCGCTTTGGCTGGGTTATTCCTTATCTGTTTGGGGCATCTCCAGCACTTTGTAAATCATTTTTACAGGGTAAAAAAACCGCTTTCGATTTTAAAGAAACAGGTTCAGGAACTGTCTATTTACCCTATGCAACCTCGTTGCGTATGAGTGATCTAGGTTATACAAGTGGCGCTCAATCTTCACTTGATATTTGTTATAACAGCCTTGATAAGTATATCGGTTCAGTGCGTCAGGCGTTAACCCAAAAAAATCCAGAATTTGTTGAGCTAGGTATCAAAGAAAATGATAAATATATTCAATTAAATGACAATGTACTGCAAATTGAAAATGAGCTTTATGCTTCTATTCGCGCAAAACGGGTGCAGAAAGAGGGGGAAACACCTTTACAGGCATTAGATGCGCGCGGTATTGAGTATGTTGAAATCCGTTCTTTAGATGTAAATCCATTTTCTGAAGTAGGTATAACAGAAGAGCAGGTAAACTTCTTAGATCTATTTCTTACCTGGTGTGCGATCACTCCCTCTGATAATATTTCTAAATTACAATCGGAGCACTTTTCAGAAAATTTAGATAGAGTAGTGACGGAAGGTCGCCAGCCTAATTTAATGCTGGAAATTGATGGAAAAGAGCAGAATGTAGCGGCTTGGGGGGATTGGTTAACGGGGCAGTTAAAAGATCTTGCAGTGGTAATGGATAAAGAAAGCACTTCAGATCGTTATCAGAATGCAATTGCCCATATTGCCCCTCGCTTTGCTGCGCCAGAATTAACCAGTTCAGCACGCATTTTAAAAATTATTAAAGAGGGTCATTTAGATAATGGCCGATTAGCATTAAATTTATCAAAAAGTTATAAAGAGCAGTTAATAGGGCAGAACTATCAGGTTTGGTCTGATGCTTTCTTTGAAAATGAAAAAATAATTTCTGAGAAAAAACAGAGAGAGATAGAAGAAAGTGACCGTCTTGATTTTGACGGATACCTGCACAACTATTTTTTAAATGCACGAAAAAATAGTGATGATAAGGTTATAAAAATTTAAGTTATTTACTGAAAATGCAGGAGTCTGCATTTTCAAGTAGTTTGGGTATAGCGATTTGTAAAACTAACAGATTTGTTTGCAGGTGTGCTGTTAACAGCGGCATAATTGGCGTTGCATGTTCACCAATAGAGCCTAAGATTAATCGGATTGCTGCTACTCAAAATAATAGATTTTTATAGGTTGGTGAAGTGTATTTTTGAAAGGATATTTAATGAAAATTAAACATAAATTAATATATTTAATCAGCGTCCTGATCTTAACGTCATGTGCCACCCCACCCCCTAATAATCCAGATAATGTTTGTGATATTTTTACTGAAAACCGAGATTGGTATAGTGCGTCTAAAGAGATGAATGAAAAATGGGGGACCCCAATTCATGTCCCTATTGCAATAATGTATCAGGAGAGCAGTTTTAAGCATAATGCAGCGCCACCAATGCAATACTTCTGGTTTATTCCCATTGGCAGAGCAAGTGACGCTTATGGTTATGCTCAGGCTAAGACAATGACTTGGGGTGATTATCAGCGCGAAACTGGCAATAGCTGGGCGGACCGTGATGATTTTGATGATGCCATCGATTTTATGGGTTGGTTTACCTATAAAACCCATAAAATAAATGGCGTGTCCAAATGGGACGCTTATGGTCAGTACCTCAATTATCATGAAGGCTGGGGTGGCTATCAGCGTGCTAGTTATAGAAAAAAAACTTGGTTAACACGGGTCGCTAAAAAAGTGGATAACCGTGCTAATCAATATGCAAGGCAATTAAAAACCTGTCAGGATAATTTAGATTCCAGTTGGTTATGGCGGTTATTTTTTACTTAACCGTTGAATGAAGATATTTTTAACAAGGAGCTCCAATGCCATTATTAGATAGTTTTACCGTTGATCATACGGTTATGAATGCCCCAGCGGTCCGCATAGCGAAGACCATGCAAACCCCGAGTAAAGATACCATCACAGTCTTTGATTTGCGTTTTACTGTGCCCAATGAAGGTCTATTGTCGGAAAAAGGTATCCATACCCTAGAGCATCTTTATGCGGGATTTATGCGCGATCACTTAAATAGCCCCGATGTCGAAATTATTGATATTTCGCCAATGGGTTGTAGAACTGGATTTTATATGAGTTTGATAGGCTGTCCAAGCGAGACCAAGGTTGCCAATGCCTGGTTAGCCGCGATGCGCGATGTGTTAGCTGTTGAGCATCAGGAAGAGATCCCGGAGCTTAATAAGTACCAATGCGGGACTTATGCGATGCACTCGCTTGCTGAGGCAAAAGAGATTGCCCAAGCTATTATTGATGCCGGAATTGGTGTTAATAAAAATGCAGATATCACCTTGTCGGATGAACAATTAAAGCAGCTGTAATAATAGCTCCCGGCAATTGAACAATACCAAGGTAGCAATCTAGATTACTACCTTGGTATAAAAAGCAGTCCCTCTGTTATGATTTATTTATAAGGACAAACTATCTCTAGTTTTTTTGTAAAGCTGCGGCATCACCCTGACCAGTTTCACCTTGTTATTTTCCACTTCTAAGATTTCCATAGGATAACCGCAGATACGCGCACTGATATGCCCTTTAGGTATCTCTTCAAGATATTCTAAAATCAGACCATTCAAAGTACGAGGTCCATCCGTTGGCAACTTCCAGCCCATCTCTTTATTGATATCGCGAATACCTAGGCTACCTTCAATAATATATGAATTATCTTTTTGTTTGTAAATTTCCTGCGAGCTGTGTGGCTCCTGTGTGGTCGTAAAGTCACCAACGATCTCTTCTAAAATATCCGCCAGTGTGACTAACCCCTGAATATCCCCATATTCATCTACGACTAAACCGATACGTTCTTTATTATGCTGAAATTTAATCAGCTGGGTATTTAAAGCAGTGCCTTCGGGAATGAAATATAATCCTCTCACGCTGCGTAATAGGCTTGTTTTTGTGAAATCTCCTTTGAGGAGTATCAGGAGCGAATCGCGCGCATGCACAAAACCTATCGCATCATCAATGGTATCCCGATATAAAAGCGTCATAGTATGAGTACGATGCTGTAACTGTTTGAGAATAGTCTCCCAATCATCGTTAATATTGATTGCGGCAATCTCATTGCGGGGGATCATTATTTCGTCAACGGTGACCTGTTCCAGCTCTAATATACTCAGTAACATCTGCTGGTGATGCGCAGGAATCATTGAGCCAGCCTCATGCACTACTGAGCGTAATTCATCGCTTGATAGTGCTTGATCATTGGTGTGGTTAACATTGACACCAAAAATGCGTAACAGGGTATTTGAAATACCATTGATTAACCACACCAACGGGCTGAGTAATTTTTGTAGTGGGCGCAAAATAAATGAACTTGGAAAGGCAATCTTTTCCGGGTAAAGCACGGCTAAGGTCTTTGGAGTCACCTCGGCAAAGATCAAAATAAGTAAAGTGAGTATGCCGGTCGCCATAGCAATGCCTGCATCACCAAATAAACGTTGACCTATTATTGTGGCAATCGCCGACGCTAAAATATTAACTAAATTGTTACCTATTAAAATCAGGCCAATTAGTTTATCCGGTTCTTTGAGTAAGTTTTCAACGCGTATTGCTACTTTGTTTTTACCCTTTGCAAGGTGCCGTAAACGATAGCGATTTAATGACATCATGCTGGTTTCTGAGCTAGAAAAATAAGCTGAAATAATAATTAAAATTCCAAGGGTGATCAGTAATCCACTAGTGGGTATGACGTCCAAATGTCCTCTCTTTGTATTCAATAAAAAATTAACGGGCTTTAGGTCTGCGATAGTAGCGAAAAAATGAGCATAAAACAAAAACGATTATTTTAATCGGCTAAAAAGAGTCATGGGACCACTTTTTCACCTCATTTATCAGCAATGGGGTTGATTATTCTCTCTAAGAGTAAAGTGAAAACAGCTGAATGTTATGTTTAGGATAGCAGCAAAAAAATGACCATAAAAAAAACGATTATTTTAATCGGCTAAAAAAGAGTCATTGCAGCACTTTTTGACCTCATTTATCAGCCCTTAAGTTGATTCTTCTCTCTGAGAATAAAGTGAAAACAGCTGAATGTTATGTTTAGGATAGCCGCAAAAAAATGACCATAAAAAAACGATTATTTTAATCGGCTAAAAAAGAGTCATTGCAGCGCTTTTTGACCTCATTTATCAGCCCTTAAGTTGATTCTTCTCTCTGAGAGTAAAGTGAAAACAGCTGAATGTTATGTTTAGGATAGCCGCAAAAAAATGACCATAAAAAAACGATTATTTTAATCGGCTAAAAAAGAGTCATTGCAGCGCTTTTTGACCTCATTTATCAGCCCTTAAGTTGATTCTTCTCTCTGAGAGTAAAGTGAAAACAGCTGAATGTTATGTTTAGGATAGCCGCAAAAGAATGACCATAAAAAGACGATTATTTTAATCGGCTAAAAAGAGTCATTGCAGCGCTTTTTGACTTCATTTATCAGACCTTAAGTTGATTCTTCTCTCTGAGAGTAAAGTAAAAAACGAGTGTTGTTTAGTTCAGTATAATTTCACGGACAAATCGACTGCCAAAATAGGCAAGGGTTAATAAAGAAGAGG